>DPFD01000227.1:1189-3346 GCA_003534175.1 Chitinophagaceae bacterium | reverse complement strand
TGTCTGCTACCGGTATCTATAAAAAAAGAAACCCGCGAGAGGCGAATGCCATAGAAGCTACCATCTCCCCGGAATACTTCAACCTCAACCTCAAAGCATCTTATCAATGGAAGGCCATGCAGTTTTTTGTGAATGTACTCAATGCAGGCAATGAACGCTATGCCGACCTGCTGGGCGCAGAAATGCCGGGTCGGTGGGTTACTGCAGGCATCACCCGCAACTTCCGGGGCAATAAAAAATGATGCGTCGGTCAAATGATACCATGCCCATGCAACCCATGAGGCCTACCCCCTTGTACCTCAAATATTTAACGCTCTTCCACACGGGGGAAGCGTTTAAAAACGTACCTTGCAGCTCTTAAAATTTATGGTAACATGACTGCATTTTTAAAGCAATTGCACATTCTAAAAAACAACCCGGGAACCTCTACCGGAAACACCTGGCTCAAAACCAAGGGAGAAACCATTGTATCCTATTCACCCGCGGATGGAAAGGAAATCGGACGCATAACCGCTACCGACAGAGCTGCTTATGATAAGGTGATGGATAAAGCACAGGAAGCATTCCTGGAATGGAGAAACTGGCCGGCCCCTAAACGCGGCGAAGTGGTTCGCCAGATTGGTGAAGCTCTCAGAACCAACAAAGCGGCACTCGGCCAGCTGGTGAGTTACGAAATGGGCAAAAGCCTGCAGGAAGGATTGGGTGAAGTGCAGGAAATGATTGATATATGCGATTTCGCGGTGGGCCTTTCCCGCCAGCTACACGGACTCACCATGCACAGTGAGCGCCCCGGTCACCGCATGTACGAACAGTATCACCCCCTGGGTATTGTGGGTGTGATTTCCGCGTTCAATTTCCCGGTGGCGGTATGGAGCTGGAACTCTATGCTTGCCTGGGTGTGCGGAGACGTTTGTGTGTGGAAAGCCAGTGAAAAAACACCATTGTGCGCCGTTGCCTGTCAGCATATTGTTCAACAGGTTTTTAAGAAAAATAGTGTACCCGAAGGCGTTAGTTGCATCATCACCGGAGGCCGCGAAGTGGGAGAATGGATGAGTAAAGACAACCGAATGCCGCTGGTATCCGCTACCGGTAGCACGCGCATGGGTAAAGCCGTTGCAGGTGCTGTTGCGGAAAGACTGGGCAGAAGCTTGCTGGAACTCGGTGGCAATAACGCTGTCATTGTATCTCAGGATGCTGACTTGGGCATCGCCATCACCGCCGCCGTATTCGGTGCGGTAGGTACTGCCGGCCAGAGATGTACTACCACACGCCGGCTTATCATTCATGAAAAAGTGTACAATAAGTTTAAAGGTATGTTGGTGAATGCATACGCTCAATTGAAAATCGGTTCACCCATGAATGAAAAAAACCATGTGGGTCCGCTGATCGATAAAGATGCTGTTCGCATGTACCTGGATGCCATTGAGAAATGTAAGGCAGAGGGCGGACAATTCATCGTGGAAGGCGGTGTGTTGAAAGGGAAAGGATATGAAAGCGGCTGCTATGTAAAACCCTGCATCGCAGAAGTGAAAAATCATTATCAGATTGTACAGCATGAAACCTTTGCCCCTATTCTGTACATCATGAAATACAAAACCATCGACGAAGCCATTCAGCTTCAGAATGATGTACCTCAGGGCTTATCGTCAGCCATCATCACCAACAACCTCCGCGAATCTGAAAAGTTCCTTTCACATGCCGGCAGCGATTGCGGTATTGCCAATGTAAATATCGGCACATCAGGTGCTGAAATTGGAGGGGCTTTTGGTGGAGAGAAAGAAACCGGTGGTGGCAGGGAAAGTGGCAGCGACGCCTGGAAAGTGTACATGCGCCGTCAAACCAATACCATTAACTATACCGATAAACTTCCGCTGGCACAGGGAATTAAATTTAACCTCTAAAAGATTCTTAATAACGGATGAACGGTATCCGGAAAGCCGGAAGGATATTATACATTCGTATCAAATTTTAATAACATGAATAAATTTTCCAAATTACTGATAGCAGGTTTGCTGTGGGGTACCGCCTCTTTTGCTCAAACTGCAGTGAAAGAAGCGATGCCAAAAGACTGGCACCTGCAGGACCATGCCACTACAGGTTTCAATGGTATCAGTCTTCAACAGGCCTACGATTTCATCAAAAGCAAAAACCTGAAAA
>DPFD01000227.1:917-1169 GCA_003534175.1 Chitinophagaceae bacterium | reverse complement strand
AATGTGGGTGAACAAAAAAGAAATCCCCGGTAACGGTATCGACGATGATAAGAACGGCTATGTGGATGATATCCACGGCTGGAACTTCCTCGGTGGAAAAGATGGCCGCAACGTAAAAGAAGACAGTTACGAAGCTGCCCGCGTGTACCACAAACTCAAAGCCAAGTGGGAAGGGAAAGATGTAGATGTTTCCAAACTTTCTAAAAGCGATAAAACAGAATACGAAACCTTCCTCCGCGCTGAACAAAAAAT
>DPFD01000227.1:0-888 GCA_003534175.1 Chitinophagaceae bacterium | reverse complement strand
AGATTCTGTAATCCGTAAAGACCTCGGTAAAGATGAATATACCGCTAAAGATCTTGAAGGGTACACTTCAGAAAATCCATTGGCAAGCACCACCAGCATGATGTTGGTAAACATCGCTAAAATGAACGAGGGCATGGATATTAAAAACACTGATATCCTCGGACAGTTTGAAAGTGAAATCCGCAAAATTGAATCAGCCGGCAAACCACCGAAGGCATATCGCCAAGAAATCGTAGGAGATGATCCAACCAATATCAACGACATCGGTTATGGCAACAACGACATCATGGCTGAAACATCATTCCATGGTACACACNNCGCCAGAAACAACGGACTGGGAATGGACGGTATTGCCGGTAACGTAGAAATCATGACACTGCGTGCTGTACCTGATGGCGACGAACATGATAAGGATATTGCGCTGGCTATTCGCTATGCAGTGGATAATGGCGCTAAAGTGATTAACATGAGCTTTGGTAAAGATTTTTCTCCTGAAAAACATTGGGTAGATGACGCCTTCCGTTATGCAGAGAAAAAAGGAGTGTTACTCATTCACGCCGCCGGTAACGATGCCAAAAACATTGACACAGCACACAATTATCCGAATCCGATTTTTGTAAATGGAGGACGTGCTACCAACGTGATTACTGTAGGTGCGAGTGGTGATGCCAAGAATGGCGGACATACTGCCCGTTTCAGCAATTTCGGTAAAGACGAAGTGGATGTGTTTGCACCGGGTGTAGGCATCTACTCTACTATTCCGGGTGGTAATACCTATGGAAATGCCAGCGGTACCAGCATGGCCGGTCCGGTGGTTGCAGGTATTGCTGCTTTAATTCTGGAGCACTTCCCGAACTTTACTCCTCAGCAGGTTAAATACATCATAGA
>DPFD01000244.1:1479-3239 GCA_003534175.1 Chitinophagaceae bacterium | reverse complement strand
TTCAATCTGTTCAAACTTTTTCTTATCTACGTAATTGCCCGGATTAATCCTCACCTTTTCTATGATTCCGGCAGCAATTTCAGCCGCATTGGGAGTGAAGTGGATATCAGCCACTAACGGTACAGTGTACCCTTTTTTTAGCAATGCCTCTTTAATATTCCGCAGGTTCTCTGCTTCCTTTTTGGAGGGTGCCGTAATCCTCACCAGTTCGGCCCCTGCATCTGCACAGCGGATAACCTGTTCTGTGGTTGCCTCCGTATCCATTGTATCGGTAGTTGTCATGGTTTGAACACGAATAGGATGCGAGCCACCAATCCAAAGGTTACCTACCTGAACCGGCCGGGTAGGCAGGCGTTTGTACTGTTTAGTGGAAGAACAATATTGAAACATACTGACTGAACTGTTTAAGTGTACAAAGATACAACGGGGAAGGGTGGATTGTTACCAGTCTTTTTCAGGGGTGGAAGCGGGAACGGGTTCCTGCTTTTTCAGTTTATCCTGCAGGTTTCTTTCCTGTTGTTGCAGGGCTCTGAGCTTATCTTCCGCCTCTTTTTTAGAAAGTCTGGCAGGTGAAGGTGTGGGCTGTTGCTGCGATGGCTTGGGCTGTTGTTTTTGCTGCTGCTGAGATTGTTGCTCCTGCTGTTGCTTCTCTCTGAGTGCTTTTTGAAGGTTATGCCTGGCTTCGGCATCGTCGGGAGCCAGTTTGAGGGCTTCCTTGTATGCCTCGATACACTCATCCACTTTGCCGGATTGTTGCAGTACCACGCCGGAGTTGTACCAGGCGGCAGCTTTATCCTGAGGACGAGCCGATTGCGCAATGGCAGTTTGATAGGCATTCAATGCGGCATCGGGTTGTTTACTTTTGTACAGTGCGTTTCCATAATTAAAGTGCGCTGCAAAATCATTTTTCTTATCTGCGGCCAGCTTGTATTGCTCGGCAGCTTTTTCAAACTCCCCTTTATTATACAATGTATTTCCCTCACGCAAATGCTGTGCTGAACTGCTGCCAAAGGCGAATACCAGAATCAGCATGAGTGCGGGTTTCAGTGCCATTTCCAAACGTTTGCGCTTATCCGAAACAAACAATTCGATCAACCATAAAAACAACGCTGCCAGCAAGGGATACATATACAATGATTGATACACTTTGCTTGATTCTTCTACAATCTCGCGCTGTTCCATTTGCAGAATGGCTTCTTCCATAGCCTGCACCGCAGTGGCCGTTTGTGTGTAATAGTGATACGTTCCATTCCCTGCCTGCGCGATCTCCTGCAACACTTTTTCATTCAGCACTGAAACTACCGGCTTTCCATCGGCATCCAGTTTTACTTCTCCTGATTCCGGGTTTTTGATTACAGACCCTTTGGTTGAACCAATTCCAATGGTGTTTACCACAATGCCTTCTTTGGCCATGTTCTCTGCTTCTTCAACGGCATCTTCATCATGATCTTCTCCATCGGTAATCAGAATTACGGCTTTGTATTTTTTATCCTGTGTATTGAATGACTGACTACTTCTATTCAACGCTTCTTTCAGGGCAGTTCCCTGTACAGATACCAGTTCTGGTCCTGCAGCATTGATGTACATTTTTGCTGCGGTATGATCGGCTGTGAGCGGCATCTGCAGATAGGCTTTACCGGCAAACACAACAATAGCAATGCGGTGATTCGTTAATCGATCCACCATGAGGTACATGATTTGGCGTGCGCGGTCGAGCCGTGTAGGTGCAATATCTTCCGCCAGCATACTATTGCTTACAT
>DPFD01000244.1:0-1440 GCA_003534175.1 Chitinophagaceae bacterium | reverse complement strand
CCCCCACTCAAAAAGGCTTTCAGTGCATATCTGCGGGGCAGGTACGATGCGGTTAATTCGGCTACCAGTGCCTCGTCGCCAATTTTACGGGCAACAGCGCGCTTGCGTTGAACGGCATAGCGATATAAAGCAGCCAGGGGCAACAGCAATAACAGCAACCAAAAAGCCTGTGGATGTTGAAAAGAAAACATGGGTACCGCAATTTAAACAATAACCCACTCCCGAATGTTAAAGAAGCAATAAGGATGATTATTTCTTTCCTTCAAAGAAACCAAGTTCTTTCAGAATATCTCGGGTGATGCTCATCCTTACTTCGGGCATATCAATTTCAGGGTTATCAGACTGTACCAGAGTAACAAAAAAGTATACATGACGATTCTCTTCAATCCAGCCCACTACCCAACCGATGGATTCATTCTTTTCATTGAATCCCCAGCCGGTTTTATAGCTCAACTGATAAAGGGTATTGTCTTCCTGCAGCATCATATTCCGTACCGACTGCTGCACACTTTTCCTGAACGGTAGCTGATCGAAATACAATTGTTTCATCAGCCCTAATTGTTCATCGGGTGAAATTTTCAATGCATTGTTCAGCCAGAAAGAATCTACGGGCCCTTCGAGGTTCATGTTACCATAGCCCAGTGTATTGATATACCGTTGCAGGGTGTCTTTTCCGATGCGGCGCGCCACTTCCTGAAAATAGGGAACGCTGCTCACTTTAAATGCTTCGGGCAGGCTCAGGGATTTATTCCATTCTTTTACATCCCGGCGCACTCCATCCCAGCGAATCACCATACTGTCGTTGGTGATGGCACCTGTTTCAAGTCCAATTAAGGCATTAACCACTTTAAAAGTTGATGCCGGTAAAAAACGCATAGTATCCAGTTCCATGTTGTACACCGTAACACTTCCGGTGGCATTATTCATCATGGTGAAACAACCTTTTACATTGCGGGTTTCGAAGTATTTTTTAAGGTTATTGTCAATCTTGGCTTTGTTTACACTGCATGCATTGATAAGCATGATACAACTTAAAATACCTCCAGTCAGTACTAAGATTTTCCTCATTTTTTTGTCTCCTTTTTTAAGTGCTTTGCCGTTGCTTCCAGGGCGTTATAAAATTGGGTTCCAAAAGTACGGATCAAAGGCTCCTTCAGAAATTCATACACCGGCACTTTCAGTTTTTTGCCCAGGGTGCATGCTGCCTTACACAAATCTTCACGGGGTTCGTAANNGTAGCGTTGAGTGCGCTTGATTTTACAATAATTGGAAACAGGTGGCAACTCACCGGCTTTTTGAATTTTATTTTACCATCGAGCCACGCCTGTTCAATGCCACATTTTACAATACCATTCTTGTCTCTCACACCGTAAACACAAATTTTTCCGCCAATGGTGGGAGTAACCCATCCGAATTCCTTGTCGTACACATACCTCCCCT
>DPFD01000230.1 GCA_003534175.1 Chitinophagaceae bacterium | reverse complement strand
ATCCCTTCCTGGAAATGACGATTGAGAATTCAACACTCACTTCTATTGTATCCCTGAGTATTTCATTAATCATCGCCTCGCCGTTTATCTGGGCATTCATGACGCGCAAACCGGATAACATGGCCTATCGGGAAATGTGGCTGGATGATAAATACAACCATGGTCCGCTGGTGGTAATGGAAATTTTACGCATCATACTCGGCCTGTTTATTATCGGTTTCTGGATTGAAAATTACTTCTCGCCGTTAGTAGTTACATTTATTGCCGTACCGGTGGTTATTGCAGTATACTACCTCTTCTCAAAACGTATTCAGAAATTCTATCGCCGCCTCGAAGGGCGCTTCATCACTAACCTGAATGAACGCGAACTGGTTCGCAGAGGATCTGAAACCCGAAATGCTGATGTAATGAGCATGGAGGGTATCCGACAAGATATGATTCCGTGGGATGCACACATGGTAGATCTGGTAGTACCTCAAAATGCATCGTATCTGGCGAAAAAACTGGAAGATCTTGCCTGGAGAGAACGTTTCGGTATCAACATTGTATACATTAAACGTGGTGAACAACTGATTCCTGCTCCGGGTAAAACGGAGATGCTATTGCCTTTCGATGAAATAGGCATTATTGCTACGGATGAACAGGTAACCCAGTTTGTGAAATTGTTCGACAGTAAAACCATCCCTTCCTCACAAACTACCAATATCAATGATATTGCACTTCAAAAAATTGTGGTAGATGAACATACCAAGCTGAAAGGGCATACCATACGTTCCTCAGCCATTCGCGAGCTTACCGACGGACTGGTAGTAGGTATTGAGCGAAACAACAAACGTATGCTTAACCCCGAATCCACCACACATTTTGAATGGGGAGATGTTATCTGGATCGTAGGTAACTGGAGAAAAATTCAACAGTTCAAAGCACAGAAAGTAGTTTAATACTGTCCGGATTATGCCTGCGCCGGAGGACCTCCGGAATTGAAAGGAATTTCAACCGATTCCATATCCTGTATGGTACCGTGTGACGCTTCAAACTTCTTTACGTTCTCCATCATAGCTTTCATAAAACGCTTGGCATGAAAGGGCGTGAATATTATCCTGTTTTTAACCTTGCTCTTGGGAGTGCCGGGCATTACACTTACAAAGTCGATGACGAACTCGGCATGACTATGCGTGATAATCGCCAGATTGGCATATGTACCTTCCGCTACTTCTTCCGAAATCTCGATATTAATCTGATGATTGTTGTTATTCTCTTGATCCATGCGATTTAATTTAATTGAATGATAAAATTAAGAAATAATCCGCTGTCATCTTTTTTAAAAAGTAAATGTACCCTGCACACCAACCTGTGTTTTATGCCGCCCTTCAATAAATTCATTTCCGGAACCGATACCTTCTTCAGACTGATACATGCTTCGGGCGATTTTAAAAGAGAACGATAACCGTTCAGAAAATTTGTACTGCCCCGTGAGATACAACCGAACACCCTGCCCGTAAACCATGGGAATCACGGTACCCGGATGTAAATCCTGTTCATAGGCATACAGGCGAGTATTGTAAGAATCTGTATTAAAAAACATGATGCGTGATGAACCTTTCCACCGGCTGCCCATGGGCTGATACAACATCTCTCCAAACCACATTGACCCCGATTCCGGCAGGCTGTTGCCTGATCGAAACCATTTGGCTTCAAAGCGGCTCCTGCATTTAACCGACGGACTCAACACCCATTGCACATGCACGCGGAAACGCCTGGTTGAATGCATCGCAACAGGATCAATCCGCTCTGATACTTCATCTTCGTTCTGCGCCCGGTTAGTAACCGTATAAAATGCCAGTGCTTCAAACTGTTTGTTTGGCTTATAAAACACATGAACCCCGTACCTGCTTCCATGTGAAGGGCCGTTCACCCTGAACCTGAAAAAAGGATGATGGAATACATCCACATTTGCGTTTATACGTAACCGTTGCGTAGGACGGATATTCAGCAACAATAAACAACCGGTTTCATTGCTTTGAAGAGCTGAACGCGACTGGCCCGACAGATAAAAATCTTTCGGCACATGCCTGAAACGCAGTCCCACCTCACTTTTAGCAGATGTGCTCAACATCAACCCACCCGTGTAAGCCATCACCCCGTTGGTGTGAGCCACCTCACCAAACACCTGATAATGCCTGCCGAAATAAACGGCATCCGCACTCACAGATTGCAATGCATCTCCCTTAAAATAAAACCGATTGTACAACGCCGGTTGCGGAATAACAGGCAAACTATATCGCTGATGCATCCAGTTCACACCCAAACTGAACAATGAGGTTTTGCGGTGCAGTGTACCTCCCCATGCAAATTGCTTCAGTGCACCTTTATCATCCATTTCAGACAGCGTTCTGTGATACCCTCCCGTTTGGATGGATGTAACATACTTTCCGCTGCTGTCTTCCTGCAGATTACCATCCAACCTACGAAATGAGACAAACGCATTTCCCTGCCACTTCTTTTTTTGTACCGATACTGCCGCACCGCGATAAAATGCAAACTCTCCCGCTCCGCTATACGCACGAATCACTTCGCCCTGTTGTTTCAATGCGGCAATTTCTCCTCCAACGGAAAACCCCTGCCATTGAACCAGTCCCTGCCCCATGCTCACCGTATAATCTCCCGCCACAGCCTTTCTTAAAATGCCTTTGGAACGATACTGTACATGGCCGGAAACAAAATCAAATCCTGAACGATTTCGCCCCTTGAAAAAAGGCTCACCTGCATCCTTCTCACCCAGTAAATGCCATTGTATGGCCGGCAGTGCCTGAAAACGATATCGAAACAACACACTCCCCGGCGAACCCAGGTATGGTGTAGCTTCTCTGCCGTTCAGCCGGTAACCCGCCGCTTGTTCCAGTGTGCTTCGGTAACGTACCATCCACTGATGCTTACCAGACTTCAGCCATTTTTTCCATGGAACCATCTGCTCAGTCGTACGCACGGTAATGAATGGCTGAACCTGCCTGAAGAGTGTAGCGTCCCAGCCGGGCACCGCCTGCAACTCATACAGATGGAGAAAAGAACCGAATACCTTGCGGTGTTCCAGCAACCACTGAATCTGCAACGGACTCAGCAGCCCCAACTCAGCTAAGTCTGTACCATCATCCTCATTGATATTCACTGGATGTTTTAACCGAAAGGCAAATAAACTTTCCTGCTCGGTGAT
>DPFD01000030.1:6629-7146 GCA_003534175.1 Chitinophagaceae bacterium | reverse complement strand
CTGCCGATGCCGGTGCAGGATTGCACACCATAACTTATACATTTACTTCTGCGGGAGGCTGCGTATCCACTGCAACTCAAACTATTCGGGTGAATCCTAAACCTGTTGCTGCATTCAATGCTACAGCGGATGTTTGTTTAGGCGACAATACTACATTAACCAGTACATCTACCATACCATCTGGAACCATTCAAACCTGGAACTGGATAATGGGAGACGGAACTTCGGATACGCGTAACAGTGGAGCTGCCTTCAGTCATACCTATACAGATTTTGGCAGCTATACGGTAAAACTCGTTACGGTAAGTGCGCTGGGATGTATCAGTGATACTGCGTTTAGAACAGTGAATGTTCATGCAATACCGGAGCCAGGATTTACACCTCCACCGTTTATTTGCATGCCGGGTGGGGTAGCGGCGTTTGTCAACAACTCCACCGCACCTGATGGCGCATCACTCACCTACCAGTGGAATTTTGGTGATGGTTCAGCCACCTCAACGGCACTGAACCCTACCCA
>DPFD01000030.1:0-6623 GCA_003534175.1 Chitinophagaceae bacterium | reverse complement strand
CCCTCCGTGCTACATCCAATTTTGGTTGCACCGCAACGGAAACACAGACCTTGTCTGTTTTCTACGATCAGCCTGTAGCGGCATTTGATGTAACACCGGATAATTTATGTCAGGGTACAGAAAATGTATTCACCGATAACAGTACAGCACCGGGCAGCACCATCAGCAACTGGTTGTGGAATTTTGGAGATGGCACCACCTCCAGTCAGCAAAATCCGGTAAAAGTGTACCTCAATGCCGGAAACTACACGGTTACTCTTACGGTAGAGAATGAATTCGGCTGTGCTTCTGAACCGGTAACCGCCAATGTAATGGTGAATTTCCAGCCGGTTATTGACGCGGGTCCATCCTTTGCCGTACCATTGGGCGCTACTGTTCAGTTGAATCCAACTTCCAACGATTTCAGTGTAACCACATTCCTGTGGACGCCCACCGGAGATATAACAGATCCTACCGTATTTAACCCGAGGTTTGTGGCCAGGCAGAATATGATGTACATACTAACGGCTACGGCTGTGGGCGGTTGTACCGCTACCGACAGTTTAAGGGTACAGGTACAACGTGGCATTGTTATACCTAACGCGATATCACCGAACGGAGATGGAATCAACGACCGCTGGGTGATTAAACATATTGAGGATTATCCGAACGCCGTAGTACAGGTGTTCAACCGGTACGGACAAAAATTGTTTGAGTCGAAAGGATATCCTCAGCCATGGGATGGAACCTATAAGGGAAGNNACTTATTATTACGTAATTGATGTGAAGAACGGTTTCGATGTGTTTACCGGTTCCATCACCATTTTAAAATAAAGTAGAATAAAGCATAGATTATGAAATCACTTAAGTTCATTTGTTTGTTTTCCCTCACGCTGGCCATGCAAAATGTAAAGGCACAGGTAGATCCTCATTTTACACAATATTATGTGTATCCATCCTGGCTCAATCCGGCGCTGACGGGCGTGTTTGATGGCGACTGGCGTGCATCGGCTATCTATCGCACACAATGGGGAAACATCACGTCACCGTTCTCCACACCGGGAGTGTCGGTAGATTTTCAAACCAATAAAAATGCAAACTTTGGTATCAGTGCCCTGAACCAGACAGCTGGTGATGGCGGATATAACTATACCACTGCTTATGGTAATGCGGCGTTTACCGGATTAAGATTTGGGGTGAATGAAACCCATCGTGTAGTGATTGGTATGCAGTTTGGTTTTATTCAACGCAGGTTCAATCCCAATAAGCTTTCTTTTGGAGATCAGTGGAATCCAATTACCGGATACAATCCATCTAACCCCACCGGCGATATCATCGCAAACAATACCACTTCTTCATTTGATATGGGAGCGGGGGTGCTGTATTTCGACGGAACGCCCGGAAAGAAAGCAAACATTTATGGTGGTTTTGCCATGTCACACATCACCAAGCCAAAAGATCAGTTCAGCAATATTGATGGTGCGGTTATCCCTATCCGTTATACCGCACACGCCGGTATGCGTATAGCAGTGAATCCAAATTTCAGCATTACCCCTAACTTGTTGTACCTGCGTCAGGGAACGGCCGAAGAAAAAATGCTGGGTGCGTATGCGCAGTTCAAAGCGGCTGCCAATACAGATTTAATGCTGGGAGCAAACTATCGTTTTGAAGATGCCATATCTCCCTATGCCGGATTTGTACACAAAAATTTTATGGTAGGAGTTAGTTACGATATCAATGCTTCTGACCTGGGTAAATATGTAAACGGTTCAAACAGTTTTGAAGTTTCAGTGTCCTTCATCGGAAAAACAAAAGTGAAAACTCCTGAAGCTGAATTTATTTGTCCACGTTTATAATCCAAGTACCTCAAAGAAACACACAACAATATAAAAGAATTGTAATAAGAATAAGATATGAAAAAGAGCTTACTAATGCTGATACTGGTTTTTGGAGGTTTATCACTTCATGCCCAGGTTAATTACGAATACGTAAAAGCTGCTGATCAATATTATGCCAAAGGCGATTATTATTCTGCCGCGCGGTGGTATGAGAAAGCGCTGGGCAAAGGAAAAATAAAGGGTAGAACTTCAGGAGGTTTTTCTCCTTATGGATCTAATCGTGCTGTTGCCCCCAAGCAAAAAGTTGCGGTGAGTGATAAAGAGCAGGCTATGTTTAATCTGGCAGAAAGCTATCGTAAACTGCATTTCCATGAAAAAGCACTGCCTTATTATCAGGATGCGGTGAAAACAGAGCGTTTCCCGCTGGCGCGCTACCATTATGCTACCACCTTGCGTGCCATGCAGCAGAATGAAGCAGCTGAAAGCATGTTCAATGAATTCCTGAACAGCTACACTGAAAATGATCCTATCCGCGAAAGCGCCCAAAGAGAATTAGCCAGTTTGCAGTATCAAAAAGTGCAGACAGATGTAGTGGACATGAGTCAATATAAAGTAACTAAAGTAACCGGCCTGGCCGATACCGGAGGTTTGTATGCTCCGGTATGGATTGATAACACCGTATATTATACATCCACCAAACCTGAGGAAGGTGCGCCTAAATTACAGGTGAACAACAACCGTGTCTATCAGGCTTCTTATACCAATGGTACATTCTCGGCACCCGCTAAAATGGGACTGCCCGAAATGAATGATGTACATCAGGGAGCTGTTGCATTCTCTCCCGATGGCAATAAGGTAATCTTTAACCGCTGGACGATTGGCGGCGGAACAAAATCATCTTCATTGTATATCAGCAAAATGCAGGATGGAAAGTGGACAAATCCTGTTGCATTACCCGAAGCAATCAATATGCCCGGATACAATGCTCAACAAGCTTTTTGGATGAATGATGGAAAAACATTGTTATTCTCCAGTGACATGCCGGGTGGTTTTGGTGGATTTGATTTATGGATGACCACCCTCGATGAGTTGGACAATGCCACCCCACCGGTAAATATGGGAGCAGGCATCAACACCGCCAATGATGATCAGGCACCATACTATCATGTGCCTTCACAAAGCCTGGTGTATTCCAGCAATGGCCGCGTAGGTATGGGTGGAATGGATTTATATTATGTAAAAGGAACACCCGGTGGAACATGGGGCGAAGTGAAAAACTTTGGAGCTCCGCTCAACTCAAACAAAGATGATATTTATTTTGCCAGCAAAGGCAAAGCTTCTAATATTCTGGAAGATGTATTGTTCAGTTCAGATCGCGATGCATCCTGCTGTTTGGAAATATTCGCGCTGCAACGCACTATTCTGCCAAAAACTATATCAGGTATCGTGGTGCATTGTGAAACCAAGGTGCCATTACCGGGTGCAACCGTTAGTTTAATCAATCCATCAAACAACCAAACCATTGGAACGCAAAAGGCTGGAACTGATGGTTCTTATAGTTTCACGATCGATGATTATATGCCTCTGAAAGCGGTTGCCAGTAATGAGGGCTATGTTACCAACGAATTGCGTATTGCAGAACCGGCCAATCTGAGCATGCTGAAACTGATGAATCCGGATATTTGCCTTAACCCTATAGAGATCGAGAAGCCGGTGGTAGTTAACAATGTGTACTACGATTACGACAAGGCTGAATTGAGACCGGAGTCGTTCCCAGAGCTGGATAAACTGGTAGCTATGTTTGAAGCCAACCCGAATATTAAAGTTGAAATATCCGCACACACTGATAGCAAGGGTAGCAATAAATACAACCAGCGTTTGTCTGAAGCACGTGCGAAGAGTGTAGTAGACTACCTCATCGGTAAAGGGGTGAAACCAGAAAACTTAACGTCTAAAGGATATGGTGCTACTCAGCCGGTTGCAGATAATACCAATGAAGATGGCAGCGATAACCCTGAGGGGCGTCAGTTGAACAGACGTACAGAATTTAAAGTAGTATCTCAATAAAAATATGAGAAAAGGTTCTTTATTGGTTATAGGTCTTGCAGGTATGATGTTTGGGCATACGGTGTATGGGCAGCAGAAGCCCCACTATACCCAGTATTTAACCAATCAGTATATTATCAATCCGGCACTGACTGGAATTGAGAACTATGTAGATATCAGATTGAGTCACCGGCATCAGTGGGTAGGAATTGCCGACGCGCCGGTGACTACTTATTTCACCATACATAAGGCCATAGGTAAAGCTGATGCACGCAGTACAGCAACATCCTTTGATGTGCCGGATGAAAATCCGCGCAGCCGCCAGTATTGGAGGGAGTATTCATCTGCAGAACCGCATCATGGCATTGGTTTGCAGATAATCAATGACCGTACCGGCCCGCTGAATCGTTTTACGGCAATGGCCACCTATGCGTATCACGTGGGCATCAGTTCACAAACATCACTTTCAGCCGGAATTGCTGCGGGCATTACCAATATTGCCCTGAAAACAGATAAGCTGGAATGGGAGATTCCGGTAGACCCCGCTGTATTTGGCTCCGGCATCCTCAACCGGTTCCGGCCTGATATTAATGTAGGCTTGTACCTATATTCTGCAAACTATTTTGCCGGTATTTCCGCACAACAGATCTATCCCCAAAAAATAAGTTTTACCGACGGTTCCATCACGGCAGAAGGTAAAAGCGTGCCTCATATTTTTGCTCATGCCGGTTATCGGTTCAATTTAACCGACGAATGGAATTTCATTCCTTCCGTGATGGGGAAATTTGTGAGTCCGGTTCCGGTGCAATTCGATTTGAATGCGCGCTGGATGTATAAAGACTTCCTTTGGTTTGGAGGGGGATATCGTACGGATGACGGGTTCTCTGGTCATGTGGGTATGCAGGTGGCCCAATCCATCACCTTTGGTTATTCCTATGATTACAACTTCTCCAGATTGTACAATTATTCACGTGGTACACATGAAGTGCAAATAGGCTTCCTGATTGGTAATAAATATTATCAGGGATGTCCGCGAAATGTGTGGTAATACCCCGAAATACTCCCTCAAAAATTTTGTTGTGCTACAGACGCTTGTTAAATTGAGTGAGCTATGGCATTTACTTTTGATTCAACTCAAACGGAGCCTTTGGGGATTTATAAGTGTCCCTCCTGTGATTATATTGTATTGAATGAAACCTTTCTGATTGATGATGGGGATGATTTTGTAGTGTACTCCGATGGTAAACGCGTGAGTGATAACAGTGATGATTACCCAATGATCACCCGTTGTGAAAAATGTGGCAATATTTTCTGGATGCGGGAAGACACCCTGATTGCAGAGATACCGTGGAGTCGTGATATCGATGAGCAATATCATCATGTTCAGGTAGCAAAACCCTTGAATTTACTGGATTTAATTCAGTGTATACAAACGGACTATTTTAATAATGAAGATGAAGAATTGTATTTGCGCATTCGTTTGATGTGGCGGATGAACGACCGGTTGCGGGTGCAACAGCCATTATACTTCACGAAACTTGAAAAGGATATGTGGTATAACAACCTGTTGCGATTTAAAGAGATGTTGAAGTTTGATGACTATAATGACCGGATATTATTGGCAGAAGTGGAACGCAATTCAAGTAATTACAATAGGTCCATTGAATTATTAGATTCCTTGCCCTATGTGGATATGATCTGGCTGCGGGATAAATATATCACTCAGTGCCGAATGAAGAACCCGGAAGTGTTCAGGATTATGTAAGTGTTTAAAACCCTTCCATTTTCAGTACGTTGGCGCGCATGGGTGAATTTCTTCGTACATCGGTGAAGCCATGGTGGCGCTGAACCTCAAGAACAAATTTTTCAATTTGTGTATCCTTTCCGATAGGATCATAGGTTTGCTTTAGATTGGAATTATAGAAAAAGGCTACAGTTTGGTACATGCGGGCGTTGAGGCCGCCCTTGTATTCCTTAATAATTTCGTAGCAATTGTCACCGGTTTCACGGTGGATTAGTTTCATCAGAACCTTTCCCTGATATACAGATAAATCTTTTATGGGGTCAGAAAATTCGCGTTTCAGATCTTTTTCTCTGGAGCGTATGTATTTTTTTCTGTCTTTTTTGTTTTGAATTCCTTCCAGGTTAGCATGGATATCATTCATGATGATACCTGCGCGCCGGGCATACGGGTAGGTTACAAAAACGGCATTGCGTAAACGATTGTATGCTGCGGCATCGCGCTTCTTGCCTGGTTTATATTTGCTTTGCATTTCAACAGCAGACAGTACTGCATAAGAAATAATTTCCCCATTATACACAATGGCGTCCACCTGGAGTGTGTCGTTCATGAATTGTGCATACGAAGTTACGCCTCTGAACAGAGTGGCAAATATGAAAAGCAGCAAAACCTTATGGAGCCGGGAAAGCATATACTAAATTAACTCATTATTTCGTGAGGGGCAATCACCGGGCTGTTATTGTATCGTAAAAACTGGTGTGCGATATCCCGATGCGCCACTGAGTTTGCATCCCCGACGCGCCACTGCGTTTGCATCCCCGACGCGGCACTGAGTTTGCATCGGGTTGAGGTAAGGTTGCCTTTCAGGCAACCGTGATATGCATACTTGGTTTGATTCCCCGACGCGCCACTGTGTTTGCATCCCCGACGCGCCACTTCGTTTGCATCGGGTTATGGTAAAGTTGCCTTTCAGGTAACGGAGCGTGACAGGTAGGCGATTCCCCGACGCGCCACTGCGT
>DPFD01000141.1 GCA_003534175.1 Chitinophagaceae bacterium | reverse complement strand
CCTTCATGGTGTTCAAATGTGTTATTTTAAACCACAGAGGCCACAGAGATTAATAATTGACCTAACATTTTCATTTATTGCACCTAGAGCACGGAGAGATTTTACTTTGCGTCCTCTGTGTGCCTTCCTTTTGCGCACTCTGTGGTTAAATGTTTTTTACCACAAAAGCCACGGAGATATATGATCGCCGTCGCCTGGTCTCCTGACCAGCGACAATCTTTAGGTTCTTCCCAGACGAGACTCCTACACCCATCTCCCGGTATGTTCATGCAGGTCTTAAAAATTCCACCCGGGGTTTTGCATGTTTTCATCTACTCCGTTCAATGTCAATTTTTTGTAATGTTTTTGAGGGCGACTGTTCCATTTATCCACATATACACATCTCATTAAAAAATAGTTATCGAAATCACAATTATTGGTAAAATAATCCTAATTTCAAAGCTCGAAATCAATCGAATCCAATACCCCTGAGAACTGATTCTCTGATCCCATATTGTAAAACCCCAAGATTACGGCAACTGCATAATGCAGAAGCTGTATTGTTGTGTGCAACCATACATAATGTAACGTGCACGCTTAAACGAAAATTTGAAATAACCCTTAACAGGAATTTGATATGACAAACATTTACTCCGTTCGTACCACATGCACACCATGGATCCGGAAAATTTCACTGCTGGCTTTGGTGTTGTTCGCCTCTTTTTCTGCAACGGTGCAGGCACAGGTTGATTTAACAGCAACTGGTGGAATACTTACTGCTTCATACCCCAATTTGGGTGCCGCTTTTGGTGCCATCAATGAGGGCGCGCATCAGGGAATCATCACCATCACCCTAAACGATGCTGTGATTGAAGAAGGTACAGTGCCGGCTACACTGAATGGAAACAATGCCGACCCTGCTACCTATGTATCTGTAACCATTCGCCCGGGTCAGCAAGGAGTTGTAGTAAGAGGTAACCCTGGAGTAGGGTTTGGTGTTGTGCAGTTTTTTGGAGCAAGTAATGTTACTATAAATGGTGATGATGCCAACTCTCCGGGCATTAACCGGGATTTGACATTTGAGAACTACAGTGCTGCTGCGAATCAAAACACTTCCTGTATACGTATCGCCGTAAACGGTACAACGGCAACGAATGCAAATAATATCAACATCCTGAATTGTGAATTTATCGGAAACGTTACTGCGGGTAATAATTCAGGGTTATCAGCCAATACCCTCTCTGCCAATTTAAGTTACGGCATTTTTGTAGGAGGTGGTGTAAACGGCATTCAAAATGCCGATCCTGTGCCCGCATTAAGCAGTGGCTTGGCCTCACTCACTGATAGTGTGGCTCCATCCGGTTCATCTATCAGCAATATGTACATTGCTCAAAACGGGTTTACCTCAATGGGGCGTGCCATCGTGTTTAACGGTGGGGCTACATCTGTAGGGTCGAACCTAAACATCACTTCTAACAACATCGGTACACCCGGTTCCCCCGGGGCATGGCCACACACCGGCATAACCAATACGGTGTATGCCGCCGGTATTCAGGTTTCAGGTACTGAAGACGTAACTATCACCGGCAATAGTATCGATAACGTGTTCTCGTATTTAAACATTTATGTATCCGGTATAGCCCTGGGAGCTAATATTGGGGGTGGTACCCTGAATATAGAAGGTAATACCATCACCACGTTAGCTAGCAACTATCAAACCAATGCTACCACTTCTTCAGCCATTGCGATTGGAGTTGCTTCCGCCGAAAATGATTATACCATTATCAACAATACTATCACCGGTGTATCTGCACGTTCTACCAATACCACTGGTTTTGCACCTTCGGGTATTAGTGTTTCAGCAACCGGTGGAGCTGCATCCATATACAATAACAATATTTCGGGTGTAAGAAACTTCCATGCCACCCTGGGTTATGCAGCCTATGGAATTAATCTTGCTGCGGGAGACAACCAAACCGTTTATAACAACTTTGTTTCTAACATTCTTTCATTTGGGGGTGGTTCGTTTTTAGCCAACCGTTCCGTAGCTGGTATTTACGTTGGGGGCGGAGCCGGCCACCTGATTGCGCACAACTCCGTGAATTTGTACGGTACTATGAACAGTACCAATGCCTCTACGTCGGGATATAACGTAACGGCGCTTCTCATAGCTAATTCCGGTGCCTCTAACATGACCATCAAAAATAATATCCTTACCAATACAGTTACCAATGCCGGTACGGCCAATAATCACGTATATTCCTGTATTCATATTCCCTTCACAGCAGCTACGCTTGCTGCCATGAATCTGGATTTGAATAATAACGCGTATTACAGTTCGGGCAATGCGCTCAGTGCAATAGCCTATGGAGGAGCAACCACATATAACGCTGCAAACGTATATACTGCCGGCAACTTCTTTGCAGGTAACAACAATGCGGCCAACAACTGGCGCAACTTCTCCAGCCAAATAGGAAGAATCACTAACGATGATCACTCGCTGGCTTTCACTACAGCAGCCCCATTTGTGTCGCCTACCGATTTGCACATCAACGCCGCTTCATCTCCACTCGAATCAGGTGGTGTTCCGGTTGGCATCAGTCAGGACATTGATGGCGATGGCCGCAGTGGTACCTTCCCCGATATCGGAGCGGATGAAATCAATATTACCCGAATCGATAACCTGCCACCTTATGTTAACTTTACTCCGCTGGCTACTATTTGTGCTCTGGGCAACAGAACGCTAACCGCCAC
>DPFD01000103.1 GCA_003534175.1 Chitinophagaceae bacterium | reverse complement strand
TACGATTTCAAATCGTGGAATTACGTCTGCTCATTTTGGGTTTTTGCGCACGAGTTATTCACACCGTGTATAGATTTGTGAGAATCAAAGTTAGTTTTCCACATTTTTTGGGTAAAATCGTAAGACTACTACGTATTTTATACTATATTTGAACCGTAAAATTACGCTTTTAGCATCGTGCTATTACGTTTTTTTTTAAGTGAGTATTCATCAGTAAAAATTTTTAAAACCCTTATCAGTATTGAGTTTTATTGTAATCGTATGTTTACGATATCGAGTTCACCCATTGTGCAGGGGGGTATAAGTGTGGAATTTTACCCCTGAAACTATTAACCACACTAAAACGGATTAATTATGATGATCGTACTTTTTGGTACTTTAGACCAAATTTTGAGTGTTTTGTTTTAAATTTAGCTATTCAGCTTTAATTAGTAAGAAGTTATGATTATTTTCGTAGCATCTAAACTAACTGAGGTCTGAAGAATTTAATTAACATTACACTTTTAACCGAGTTTCTCCCTTTAATCTCTTGTGTATTCAATTATAAAAAATTGAACACGAGGGGATTAAAGGTTTTTTTTATTTATGCATTAATCCTAGCAATCACCTCGGTTCTACTGCTTCTTTTTACTAATGTTTATCAGAACGCTTCCTATAGTGTTATTACTGTAAAGGTTTTTGCAATTTTAGAATTCATTACACTATCTGTTTTCTTTTATTTCCTTTTAGATAGGACTTTTTTAAAAAAGATTATCAAAATCATTCTTGTTGGATTTTTAGTATTTTACTTCTTATACTACTTAAACGTTTCAATTTTCACGTTTAATAACTTCCCATCAATCATTTCTTTTTTGATTCTTATATGTTTAATAGTCTATTTTTTTTATGAAAAGATGCAAACGGTGGTTCTCTACCCCCTTTACCAGATACCATCTTTTTGGATTGCAGTAGGACTGTTTATTTACTTTGCTGGAAATTTCTTTGTAATTGTATTTGTCTTTAGTTATTCTGATCCTGCCTATTTAGCTCAATCTAGGATAATATATGGAATTATAACATTCAGTAAAAACATCATTCTTGCTTTAGCGTTATTTGGCACTGAGCCGGATAATGCTGATAATAATCCGGATACCCTTGATTTGCCCTCCAATTTGAATTTGGATGAATTTTCTCTCACTAACCTAAAAAACAAGCAGTAGTCATGTTCTTCATACAGGTTCAAAGCGAAGGTATTCCGAGGTTAATGTTTTTAGGAACATTGGCTATGTTAATTCTCGCCATTGGTATTATTGTTTTCGTGATATTCCATCAGCGAAAGGTAATCAGGTACCAGATGCAGATGAAACAACTGGAGGCCGAAAAGCAACAGATATTACTGAACGCATCCATTCGTTTCCAGGAAGAAGAACGGCAACGTATTGCCGCTGATCTGCATGATGATGCCGGTCCGCTGTTAGCCACCGCACGTTTATACCTGAATGAAAACCTGGTGAATCAGGAAAAAGCTCAACAACTTCAAAGCATCCTCAGTGCTAAACAAATTATCGACGATGCCATCCTGCTCATCCGTAATATCAGTCATAGCCTGATGCAGCCTACACTTAAAAACTTTGGTTTGGAAAGCGCCACCACCGATCTGTTTCAAAAAATCAGTGGCAGCGGTACGTTAAACGCCAGCGCCAGGTTCCATGATTACCGTGAGCGTTTGAAAGTAGATCAGGAACTGTTGGTGTTCCGCATCATACAGGAGCTGGTGAATAACATCCTCAAACACAGTCATGCCGGATTCATCCACCTCACACAAAATGCCAACGGCAATTATATTTATCTCCGCCTGCATCATGATGGGAAGGGGATTGTACAGTCGGAGTTTGAAAAACTCAATCAAACATCGCACGGACTGGGTTTGAAAAACATCGCGAGTCGTATGAAAGTGTTGGGTGGAAGAATTTATTTTGAAATAGATTCCAGCCGTACGTATTATAAAATTACACTGGAGATTCCTAAGCAATCACTGGCCTAACTATCTGTGTAAGCGCCTCTTTTCTGATTTCATTTCCATTTACTGAAAGATGTTCTTATTTTTACAGGCATATGGTTCCTAATATCATAAAGGTTGCAATTGCCGATGATCACAAGATTTTCAGAAAAGGGGTTATTCTTTCCCTTCGTTCATACACCAATATAAAGTTTGTGATGGAGGCTGATAACGGCGAAGACCTCATCGCCAAGATTCCGGAATCTATGCCGGATGTTATTTTGTGCGATTTGAAAATGCCGGTGAAAGATGGAATTGATGCCACTAAAGTTATTTCCCGCGAGTACCCGAATATCAGGGTGATTATATTAACGATGTTTGAAGATGATCGTTTTGTAGGTCATTTGATGGATTGCGGGGCAGCCGGATACCTGTTGAAAAGTACAGATCCTGCAGAAATTAAACGAGCTATCATGGATGTGATGCGCACCGGCTTTTACCTCAACCCGTTTGTGAACCGCATCCTCATCAAAAAGAATTACAGCAAACAAAAATTCAATCCTTCCCTCACCTCCGAAGTAGTACTCAGCGATCGCGAAAAAGAAGTGCTCACCCTCGTGTGTATGGAATTTACCGCACAGGAAATTGCTGCAAAAATGGATATCAGTGCGCGCACAGTAGAGGCCATCAAAGACAGGCTGATGGAGCGTTTCGGCGTGAAGAACTCAGTAGGATTGGTTTTCTACGCGATGAAGAATCAATTGATTGATTAGAATAAACCGAATAGGGTAGAATCAATTTTTGAAATGATTTGTCCTAAGTGCTCTTCATTCTCAGCAAACTTATTTACATCGGCATCAATAATCAGCAATGGACCCTCTTTATAATTTTCTATCCAGTTGTTGTATAATTCATTCAACTTTTTCAAATAATCTAAGCGGATATTTTCTTCGTACTCACGGCCGCGTTTTTGAATTTGTCCTACCAGGGTAGGCACCGATGCTTTCAGGTATATCAGCAGGTCCGGCGGCTGAACCATCGATTTTAAGGTTTCAAAAAAGCGATAATAATTATCAAAATCCCGCTTGCCCATCAGGCCCATATCATGCAGGTTGGGAGCAAAGATGTTCGCATCCTCATAAATGGTGCGGTCTTGAATAATGGTTTCCGTTCCGCGCTGTATTTCCAGTAACTGATTTAAACGGCTGTTGAGAAAGAAGATTTGCAGATTGAAACTCCAACGCGGCATGTCTTCGTAAAAATCATTCAGATAAGGATTGTGGTCCACATCTTCAAACTGAGGAATCCATTTGTAATGTTTGCTGAGCAACTCGGTTAAGGTTGTTTTACCTGCACCAATGTTTCCGGCTACAGCAATATGTTTAGGTTTTTTTGTCTTAGCCATGCTTAGAATTTCTGCAATTGAGTGGTTTGAAGGGGTTGAAAATAACAAATCTTCCCAGAACAATCACATCCAATTTGAGTATTATGTAAAATAATTCATCCCTGATACCCTTCTTACTTCCCGGATGGTTTTGATAGCACTCTCTCTCGACTTTTCAGCACCTTCACGCATTACTTTTTCGAGGTATATTTTATTGCTCTGGATGCTTTTGGCCTTCTCCCGGATTGGTGCTATGAACTGTACCATACCCTCAGCTAGTGCTTTCTTGAAATCACCATAACGGATGGTGCAGTCGTTGTAAGCCCGGGTAAACTGAGCGGTAGTTTCAGCATCACACACCAGCTGCATCAACTGAAACAGGTTTTTAATTTCAACAGGCATGGGAGCGTTCTTTTCTGTAGGGCCTGCATCTGTTTTCGATTTCATTACTTTCTTCCGGATCAGCTCATCATCATCACTTAAATACAAAGTGGCATACTGATTCTCACTTTTACTCATTTTTCCGGCACCATCCAATGATGGAATCTTTATCAGTTCTTCATTGAAATTAAACGCTTCGGGTTCCGGAAACACGGTTTCATATCTTGTATTAAAACGATGCGCATAATCACGGGCAATTTCAAGATGTTGCTCCTGATCTTTACCCACCGGCACAAAACGGGCGCGGTGTATCAGGATGTCGGCAGCCATCAACACCGGATAGGTCAGCAATCCGGCATTTACATTATTGGGGTTCAGCCGAACCTTATCTTTAAACGTAGGCGTTTTTTCAAGTTCTCCCACATAGGCGAGGGAGTTTAACAAGAGGTACAGCTCTGCAATTTCAGGGATATGGCTCTGGCAATACAATGCCACCTTATCAGGATCCAGTCCGCAGGCAATGTTTTCAGCCAATACGCGGTGTATGTTGTTGCGTAACTCTTTAGTGTCCGGATGGGTAGTTAGTGCGTGCCAGTCGGCCACCATAAAGTAGCATTGATACTCATCCTGCATTTTTACATAATTCCGTACGGCGCCGAAATAATTACCCAAATGCAGATAACCGGTGGGGCGAATGCCACTCATCACAACAGGTTTGCCCCCTGCGAGGTGTTGAAAGCTTTTACTCATTTCCATTTTAAGGCTCAAAGCGCGAAGATAATGCATCCGTCAGGTTTCCATCTGTATAATTCCTGCATCCAACCAATGTAAACCTGTATTTTTGTTGGTACAAACTATACTTTTCTGTTCTTTATGGACCCAATCATACACCTCGAGCAAATTTTCAAGAGCTATTATCTGGGCAAGAATGAATTGCCCGTGTTGAAAGGTATTTCACTGGATATTCACCGGAACGAATATGTGGCATTGATGGGGCCGAGTGGATCAGGGAAATCAACCCTGATGAATATTTTAGGATGCCTCGATTCTCCTACGAAAGGTCGTTATATTTTAAACGGAAGTGATGTAAGCAGGATGGTAGATGATGAACTGGCGGCCATTCGGAACAAGGAAATAGGTTTCGTTTTTCAGCAGTTCAATTTATTGCCACGGTTAACAGCCGCTGAAAACGTTGCCCTGCCTTTAGTATACGGTGGGGTGAGCCGAAAAGAAAGAACCGAACGGGCGGTTGAGGTGTTGAAGAAAGTGAATCTGGAAGACCGGATGCAGCACAAACCCAATGAGCTGAGTGGCGGACAGTGCCAGCGTGTGGCGATTGCCCGGGCATTAATCAATAATCCCTCGATTATTCTGGCGGATGAGCCTACCGGTAACCTGGATTCAAAAACCTCTTACGAGATTATGGATATTCTGGGCAATATCCATCACGAAGGAAATACGGTGATTATTGTTACGCATGAAGATGACATATCAAAATATTGCCATCGTATCATCCGGCTGAGAGATGGCATTGTGGAAACTGACAGAAAGAATGAAAGTCCGAGTGCTTTCAAATTGGAAA
>DPFD01000022.1:32473-36367 GCA_003534175.1 Chitinophagaceae bacterium | reverse complement strand
CGCATCCAGGGTAGCGGGCCCCGGTACTGCCCAAGCATTGAAGATAAAATCAACCGTTTCGCCGAAAGAGACCGTCACCAGCTTTTTGTAGAGCCCGAAGGCTGGAATACCGTTGAAATATATGTGAACGGATTCTCTACCTCCTTACCAGAAGTAGTTCAGTTACAAGCACTTAGGAAGGTTCCGGGGTTCGAACACTGTAAAATGTTCCGCCCGGGATATGCCATCGAATACGATTATTTCCCCCCAACACAGCTAAAACCCACCCTGGAAACCAAGGAGGTACAAAATCTGTTCTTTGCAGGACAAATCAACGGTACCACCGGGTACGAAGAGGCCGCCTGCCAGGGACTCATCGCCGGCATGAATGCGCATTTAGCGGTGAAAGAAGCAGAGCCGTTTATTTTAAGCAGAAGCGATGCCTATATTGGCGTGCTGATTGACGATCTCATCAACAAAGGAACAGAGGAACCCTACCGTATGTTCACCAGCAGAGCGGAATACAGAACANNCGCCTAACGGAAACAAGTTTTAACGCCGGACTGGCAGGAGCAAACCGCATGCAAAAACTGGAAGAAAAACTGAAACAGGTGAATCACCTGAAATCATACCTGCAACAAACGGCGCTCGAACCGGCAGACATCAACCCATACCTCGAAAGCGTAGGTTCAGCCCCGCTGCAAAACAAACAAAAGGCCGCACAGGTTCTCCTGCGCCCCGGCATCAGCCTGAACGATATGCAGCAGCACACCCCAACCTTACACCACCTGAATGCCCTGGAAAAAGAAATTTGCGAACAGGCAGAAATTCAGATCAAGTATGAAACCTATATCAACAAGGAAAAAGAAATGGTGAAAAAGATGAACGAGTTGGAAAACTTGTCGATACCGGATAACTTTAATTTTGAAAAACTGGTTTCGCTGAGTGCTGAAGCCAGACAAAAATTTTCAAAAATTAAACCCCGTACACTCGGACAAGCATCACGCATTTCAGGCGTAAGTCCCAGCGATGTACAAATCCTGATGGTGTATATGGGGCGTTAATCAGCAACCATGATGAACATATCAAAAGATAATCTCACACGCGAAAAAATATTCGAAGAGGTGCACCAACATATTTCTTCGTTTATGCGTATACGTGAGGTTGATGCCGGTCGCCCCTGGGGAGGATTTTTTGTGATAGACGAAGCGGATACAGATCGGTTCATTCAGGAATATTTTCCTCACCTCACGCGCGAGCAACTCGGTATATCCGGAAAACTCAGTCCGAAAATTTTACTGGTAGCACCACACAAAAGGCTGAGCTGGCAATATCATCACCGGCGCGCTGAAATCTGGAAAGTGATTGATGGAACAGTGGCGGTAGTAACCAGTAACGATGATGTGGAAAGAACACAACAAACACTGCAAACCGGCGATATCATTGAATTGAAGCAGGGTGAAAGGCATCGCCTGGTGGGATTGGAACAATGGGGAGTGATCGCTGAAATCTGGCGCCATACCGATGCGGAGAACCCAAGCAATGAAGATGATATTGTGCGCGTGCAAGATGATTTCGGAAGATAAAAATAAAAAAGGGTGAGGGCTGGTCCTCACCCGTCAGCCATTACTCACGAAGTGGGTTTTCCGCCCATCATCAGGAGATCACTCACCTGCACCTCCGTAAAATAACGCTTCACGCCTTCTTTGTCTACGTAATTCCGGGTAACGAGTTTCCCCTCTACCACTACTTCAGAACCTTTGTTCAGGTACTTTTCGGCAACGTCTGCCACCTTCCCGAAAGCCACCAGATTGTGCCACTGGGTTTCGGTAACCTTCTCGCCGGCACTGTTCTTGTAAGTTTCATTGGTGGCCAGTGAAAACTTCACCAGCTTTTTGCCACCTTCAATTTCCTTTGATTCCGGATCAGCACCTAAATGCCCGATCAGTTGAACCTTGTTTCTTAATGCATTCATACGTACGGTTTTTAAAAAATGAAAAAACAATTGCTTGACGGTACAAAGAAACACCCTCAGCAATCTAACAGTCGTATTTCAAACGTTTTCATTCGTAAGTAAATGTTTGTCCCTAAAAAGGTGCCCACTTTTTGCACCCGGGTGTGGTATTGTTCATTCTGCGGGCGGCCAGTAAATTGTGAATCTAAATCTGTACGCATGAATACCCACGAACGCACCTGCATCAGCTGCAGCAAAACACTGAAAGGACGGCTCGACAAACGCTTTTGCGACGATTATTGCCGCAACCAGTTTCACAACGCCATCAAATCGCCCGAAAACAACCTGGTGCGCAATGTAAACAACGCCCTCACCAAAAACCGTCGGATCTTAAAAAACACGTTTAAATCCACCCCGCCACCCCATCAGGTACATGTGGAAGATTTAATGCAGGAAGGATATGTATTCCGCTACCATACTCATTTTTTGAATGAAGCAACCCAGGGCTACGCCTGCTATGATTATGGAGTTTTGCTCCAGCCTTCCGGCTTTTGTACCATCGTTCAGTGTGAAGGCAACCAGGTTAAAAAGGAAAAGATTGCCCAAGTGATAAAAAGGTATGGGTAGAAAAATAAATCTCCCGGCTGCGCCCGGCACCCAGGAGGATAGGATGAAGAAATATCTGTGTAGGTCCTTCAGTCGATAGAATTCCGATACAACTCATCGGAGATTGTAAACCCTGCCGGGCAAAACCAGAATCCACCGGCAGATTTCACGCGTATGAACGGAATATAATACCTTTGCGGCCTTTAACATTTATATAACCCGGCAGCAATTAGCTTTGCTGCAATCTATTGCATATATGAGAAAACTCGCCCTGCTGGCCCTTTGCGTTGTTACAGTATCTACCACAGTTGCACAAAAGAACAAACAGAAAATAAACCGGGCTGCCGACCACTTTATGGTTCAGCTCAGCTACGATTCCTGGCTGGGAATGCCCGACAGCATCAATCAGGCTCAAAGTGGTTTCAGCAGAGGAGCAAACGTATATGTGATGCTCGATAAACCCTTTAAGAACAACTCCAGGTTCAGCATCGGTTTCGGATTGGGTATTTCTACCAGCAACATGGTATTCAAAAGAATGGAGGTGGATATCACCAGCAATCAGCCCACGCTGCCTTTTACCTCACTCAGCGGACAATCCTACTTCAAAAAATATAAACTCAGCACCACCCATGCTGAAATTCCGGTGGAGTTAAGGTTTATGAAAGACCCTACTCAACCTAAAAAAACGTTCAAGGCGGCAGCCGGCATAAAAGTGGGCACGTTGCTGAAAGCACAAACCAAGGCTAAAAACCTTCTTGATGCACAGGGCAACCCCATAGGAAGCTACACCGAAAAGCAATCTTCCAAAACCTATTTCAACTCTACCAGAATTGCCGCTACCGCGCGCATTGGTTACGGCATATTCTCCATACACGGAGCTTATACCTTGAACAACCTGTTTAAAGATGGCGTTGCACCGGAAATTAATACCCTGCAAATAGGTATCACCTTCAGCGGATTATAAGTTACACCGCAGCACATATGTTTTTCGCTCTGAAAGCTGATGGCGTTTAATTAACTTTGCCACTCAATAGCTTTATCCATGAGCGACGCGATTAAACATGAGTGCGGACTCGCCTTTATCCGATTAAGAAAACCATTCAGTTACTTCCAACAACAATATAACACCGTATTGTACGGGCTCTCTAAGCTCTATCTGCTAATGGAGAAGCAGCACAACCGCGGACAAGACGGTGCCGGTATAGCAACCGTTAAACTGCATACCGAACCCGGTTACCCGTTTATGTTTCGTACCCGAAGCGTAGATAAGCAACCTATGGCCGATATTTTTTCGGGCATCTGGAAAGAAATCAACCATATTGAAAAAGATCAACCCGGAATCAAACACCATCCCG
>DPFD01000022.1:14732-32467 GCA_003534175.1 Chitinophagaceae bacterium | reverse complement strand
TTCCTGCCATGGGAGAAGTGCTGCTGGGACATCTTCGATATGGCACGCAGGGAAAAAACGATGTGGCCTACTGCCACCCGTTTGTGAAAAAAAATACGATCCCCTCCCGCAATATTGCGCTCGCCGGAAATTTCAACCTGGTGAATACCGATGAACTGTTTGCCCGGTTAAACATCACCCCCGGCGATTTTGAACGTACGAGCGATTTGGCTGCCATGCTCGAAGTGTTTTATCATTACCTCGTACAGGAGGATGAAAAAAACCCCAACCAACCGAACCTCGAAGAAATTTTAAAAACAGCGGTACCGTTGTTCGACGGAGGTTTTCATGTGGCCGGTATTTTGGGCAATGGAGATGCCTTTGCCGTTCGAGATGCACACGGTATTCGTCCGGCGTATTATTTCATCAACAACGAAGTAGTAGTGGCCGCCAGTGAACGGGCTGCTATCCGCACCGCATTCAACCTTGGAGAAAATGAAGTGAAGGAGCTGATGCCCGGCGAAGCATTGATTGTACAGGCCAATGGCGATTGTAAAGTAACCCGCGTGGTACCGGAGCAGGAACGCAAAGCGTGTAGTTTTGAAAGGATTTATTTTAGCCGCGGTAGCGACGAAAAAATATACAAAGAGCGTAAAGCACTCGGATACCACCTCAGCAACACCGTGCTGGAAGCAGTAGAGTACGATTTAAAAAATACCATCTTTTCGTTTATTCCCAATACCGCCGAAACGGCTTTTTACGGAATGATTAAAGGCGCGGAAGACTACCTCAACCAGATCAAGGTGAACCGCATCTTAAGCTGGGGCAGCGAGGTGAACGAAGAGAAACTAACGGAAATGGTTAACCGAAAAATTCGGATTGAAAAAATAGCCATCAAAGATGTGAAACTGCGCACCTTTATAACCGAAGATGAAAGCAGGAATGAAATGGTGCAACACGTGTATGATATTACGTATGGCACCGTGCGTCCGGGTGAAGATACGCTGGTGGTGATTGATGACAGTATTGTACGCGGTACCACCCTCAGGGAAAGTATCATCCGTATGTTTGGAAGATTACAACCCAAACGCATTATCATCGTTTCCTCCTCTCCGCAAATACGCTATCCGGATTGCTATGGAATTGATATGAGTAAACTCGGCGATTTTATTGCCTTTCGTGCAGCGCTGGAGTTGCTGAAAGAAAGCGGACAATTATCCATCCTTCAGGAGGTGCTCGATCGTTGCAGAAAATTGGAACAGGATGGCGCCCTCCATTCTGAAAACGTGGTGCGCAGTATTTATAAGCCGTTCACCCTCGAACAAATCAGCCGGAAGATTGCACAGATGATTACACCACCAGACATGACGATACCGGTAGATGTAATTTTTCAAAAAATTGAATCATTGCATGAGGCGTGTCCGGGTAATTTGGGCGACTGGTATTTCACCGGAAACTATCCTACTCCGGGCGGTAACCGGGTGTGCAATAAAGCCTTCATCAATTTTATGGAAGGAAAAAATGTACGCGGCTACTAACCGAAAATTTCGTTGAGCATACCGGCCAGGCGAATGCCGGCTTTCAGTAACTTATTGTTCAACGCCTCTACATAATCATAATTATACTTGTATTTCAGCTTGGCCTGTGCAGGGGTGTTGTTGTAAATATGATTGGCTAGTTCGTACGATTCGAATAACCAAACTGCAACAGGCTCCTTCATCCATAGTTGCTTCTGAGCCGGAGTGGCGTGATTAATCCATTGAACGTATTCTGTATAACTCAGTTTCTGATATTGTATTAGCTTATCATCCCACACCTGATGCAGGTTTACGGATTCATCAAACCAGGATACCTGCACGCGGTTGCCGCCACGGTCTTCCGGCCGGCCGGTATGCAAAGGCTGATGCACATCTCCTACAAAATGAATCAGCAGTTTTAAATAATCTCTTTTCAGTGAATCCGGTAAAGAGCCAGACTTCAGCGCCTGGCGTAAAAACACAATTGAGTTATAGGCGTTTTGTGAGGAATCTCCGGCAAGATTGCGATTGAATTCGCTCAACGTCATGCCGGCTTTAAAATTGATGTAGTGAGATTTATCCAGTGAATCATATTGCGGATTCGATTTAATGAAATCAGCCCAGTTGCTGCACATGGCAATGGATTCATTGCCCAGGATGCGGCGAATGTTTTTCTTTGCTTTAGGTGTTAAATGTTTTTCAGCAATTTCACCCACAATGCGGTGCCCCTGCATACCCCATCCCATAGCGGTACCGGAAATTCCGGCGAACAATCCAATCAACACCACTGTAATCCATGCAAATGATATTCTATTCATAGCGGTTAACGTTTTAATTGTTGTTCATACAAAGTAATCCATTGCTTCACGCTCATTTTCTTCATCAGTTTTCCAATCAGTTCAAACGGAATGGAATCTGTTTTCTTAAAACGAATGCAGCTTTTTCCCATGTCGGGTTTTTTGCCGGTGACCTTCTGAAAGTTTTCAATAAACCAATCGAGCAACTCTTTATTGGCGTAAACACCCATATGGTAGAGTGCAATAAAATTCTTTTGTGCAGCGATGGATGCGAACGGCAGAGGCACCTCGGGCTTGCAGTGATATCCGGCAGCATACAGGCTGTGCGGCACCACGTATCCAATCATTCCATAACTCATGGTTTCTTCAAACCCCGCGGGAATATGTTGAAGGATGGTTTCACGCAATTGGGTGAACGCTTCTTTTTTGGAAGGATCAACTTCTTTCAAGTAATCGGTTACTGCTTTGGCATTGCTATGCATACCGTAATTTACTGAGTTTGTAACATACGCTTCAACTTCTTATCTAAAAAGAAAGTACCAAAGGGCACCAGCGACAACAGGAAGGCAACGGTAGCCTCACCGAAGGTCCATTTATACTGTTTCCAAACCATTAAAAGCAGGATACAATACAGTACAAACAACGCGCCATGCGCCGAACCGGTGTATCGTACGGCCCAGTCCATTCCACCCCAGTATTTCATAGGCATGGCAATGAAAACCAAAACAATGTAGGAGATACCTTCAATAATGGCGGTTGACCGGAACCATTTTAATGTGCTGTGATCTGTCATGTTTAAAAAGTTGTGGCAAAATTAGTTCAAAACAAACTCTTGGTGTACAGTTTCACATTTTATCATGCAGTAGAAAAACAAATGATTGAAGATGTTTAAAAAATCATGCATAGCGTATAGTCAGCATGAGAAATACGAGGTTACACTCCGGAATTATAACACCTGTTTTACTCGTCGGGTTTACGGCAATCCATCTTCAACAGACTATACAGATATAAAAAAAGGATGATACATGGTTGAATCATGAAAGAATGGCATTAACTTTATGGGAATACCACCAACGTATGAAACGCATTTTACTGATAATGGCATTGTGTATGGGAGCGGGTGCTTTGTGTGCTCAAACCAGGGCGCCGAAAGAACAAACCACCTCTGTTCAGGAATCCCATCCGGCCCTGAAAGGAAAAAAAGTAAAGCGTGTACCCGAAACCGTTCGGTTGAATTTTACTCATCAGTTTCCCGGGGCTGAATCTGCCCGCTGGTACAAAAAAAACCAGTTGTACCGTGTACAGTTTACACTAAGAGGCCAGTTACACATAGCGGTGTACAATGAGCAGGGCGAAAGGATGGATTAATGGCCTCACGGTTGCTTTTCCACAAAGGCCTTAAAATCTTCCAGAAATTTTCTCGATTGTTTTTTAAATGCACCGGGCATCAGCCAGCCTATAATCTTCATAAAACCGCTAAACTTGAAATCCTGATCGTTGATGTATAAGGTTGAGGTGGCAGATTGTGCTTCAAACCGGCTCACAACAATGTTGAACACTCCCCGGGCTTCAAAAGAAACCTTAAAGGAATGCGGTAGGTTGTTTTCGAGAATGGTTTCAAGCATGGTCATTTCCCGGTTCCCCATTTTAAACACGAAGTTGGTTTTGGCTCCCGGTGTACCCGGCTCACCGCTCAGTGGTTCCATTTTAATAAATCCTTTCATCCACTCGGCATAGGTATCCGGGTTAGTGAAATGCCTCACCACATCCTGCAGGGGTTTTTCAATTACAATCTGCTCACGGTACTGCATAATCGAAGTTTTATATATTCAACCATCAGAACAAAACCTTATTTACCCATTCCTTCATCCTTCCATGTTTTGAATAAAGCAATGGTACTATCGCTCAGGCGGGCTTTTTTCATAGGCATGTATCCTTTGGTACCGGGATATAATTCAATCCGGCGGATGATATCATTGATTTGCATGGAAACATCATCATACGTTTCGAGGGATGCTTTTTTTCCGTCTCTTGATGGGAAATGGCAAGGGCTGCACTGAACCGAAACTATCGGCTGAATGTGTTGTGCATAACTTATGGTTTGTTTGCTGCCGGCAGCTTTTTTGGAAGAGGAGCAATACGTAAACAGGAAGGTGCCGCCTATCGCGACCATCAAAAGTTTGAATTTCATACAAAGAAAAGTTGAGGGTGATTCAGTTAGTAAAGCATAAATTTAGTGTATGAAAACGATATATATCATCCGGCATGCCAAAAGCAGCTGGGCCGATCATTTTTTATCCGACTTTGAGCGTACGCTGAATGCCCGCGGCAGGCAAGATGCACCCATGATGGCCGAGCGATTCAAACAGCGTGGAATAAAGCCGGATGGCTTTGTTTCATCCCCGGCAATGCGTGCCAAAACAACCGCAGAAATTTTTGCATCCACCCTTGGGTATCCGTCGGGAGATATTACGTATGTGAATGAACTGTATCATGCAACCCTCAGCACGTTGTGGACGGTTATCAGTTGGTTCAACGATGCACAGAACAGCGTAGCCCTGTTCGGGCACAACCCGGGATTAACAGATTTGGCCAACAGCATGACGGAAACCATCCGGATTGACAACCTGCCCACCTGCGGCATCTTTGCCGTACAAATTGAATGCACAAGCTGGGCGGAGGTGGAACATGCTCACCGGGAATTTTTGTTTTTTGATTATCCGAAAAGGACGGATTAAAATAAATACGTAAGCACAGATATACATCCAATCATTGGCACGAGTGGTGTTGTGTAGGAAAGATGAGCGCGGATGAAACAATACAAGCAAGTGAAATGATTCGGATTCAAATTCATTTAAAATTGTAAACAGATACAACAACTTAGTTTTCAAAAGCTACTGTATGAAACAGATTAATACGCAGCGTACCGTCATTCCTAATCCATTTGCAGATACACTGAAGCACAATACACGGTGGATTATTATGGGATTACTGGTTTCTGTGGTACTTACCCTTATGTTAGATTATGTGGAATCGAAGCATCAGTATTTTACATATTATCTTTCCGAGTCGTTTTTGTTTAGTTCATTTTGGTGGCTATTCGTTCCGATATTTCAATTACAAATGATGTATTTCGAACGCTTCAGGCAACCTCGTTATACAGTTGGGATTATCCTATTATCAGTAGTGGCGCATCAGTTACTCTATCCGGCTGCGGTTTTCATTCTATCTGCCGCATTTTATCCGCACACCTTCAGCTACTGGCAAACCTTTACCTACGGCTTGAATGAATATCTGATAACAGATGCAATCGTTTGTTCCCTACCCATCTTGTATTTATCACGAAGCAGATTCTTTCGTACTGAAGATTCCGTAACTCCAACCATTGCAACCATTCCAACCCATGCAGCGGTAAAACAACCGTTTTCGGAAACGATATGGATAACTGAGGGCACTAAGCGCATTTCTGTTCCGGTAAAAGAAATTCTGTACATCTCAGCAAGCTCTCNNGGAAAGTATTTGCACGCAGAAACATTAAAATCGCTGACGGGTCAATTAGATAATCAGGTATTTGTAAGAATACACAAATCATTTATGGTGAATATTCATTTTGTACAATCCTGCCAATCCCGGTTGAATGGTGATTATGATATTACGTTGATGAACGGCGTACAACTGAGGTTGAGCCGCCTGTATGCAAAGGCTTTTAAAACAATCTGGACAACAAGTCATCGTGTTACGGTATAAATCACACGGGTTAGCCTATAAGATTTTGAGGCATGCGCCCTGGAAGTGAATTTAGCAACATCAGCCTAAGGCAGGGTAATGCCTGTTGTATGGTATAACTGATTCATAAAAAAAAATTCCAGCGATGAATAGCATGACTACTTCCTTATTGTCCTTTTTAATCGGACTATCATTATCCTCCTGCAATGCACAGCAGGGAAATCAGGCGCAATCTTCTCCCACGCAAAGCACCCCGGTAGGTGGAAATTTTGAAAACAGCTCCTACACTTATTACGGTATTCCTGCAGCGTTAACCTCGGTAGATACCAGTGCGGGATATAACGAGGGAGGGCAAAAGCTATTAATAACCGGAAAAGTGTATCAATCAGACGGAAAAACGCCGGCCCCGGGTGTAATCATTTACTATTATCATACGGCGCCTTCCGGCCGATATGAACACCGCGTTACAGAACCCAGAAGCATGCCGCCAAATGAGAAGGGTCAAACACATGGATATTTACGCGGCTGGGTAAAATCGGATCAAAATGGGAGTTATAAGATATATACCATTCGTCCGGGGGTATACCCAACGCGTGATGAACCGGCACACATTCATTTAACGGTGAAAGAGCCCAATCATTTAAGTGAATACTATCTGGATGATATTGTTTTTGACGATGACAAACTGTTGAATTCGGCCGCCAGAAAAAAACTGAAGAATCGGGGAGGAAGTGGCATTGTGCGATTGTTGGTTACAGACTCGATACACATAGCAGAGAAGGACATAATACTGGGGTTAAACATTCCGGGTTATCCTATCAAGGAATCAGGTTCAATTGCGTCGGGTTTGAATATTGGAGAAGACCAGCCTTCCTTTATTCCCTATCATGCGTATGGGCCGGATAAGGGAAAGAGAACTTGTCCGGTTTGTAAATATGGCAGATACCACGGGTTAATATTATTCACCGGTAATAAAGCCTCGTGGGATGATATAAAGAAGTGGCTCATATTTCTTGAAAAGGAAAGTGTGAAAAGAGAGAAGTATCTCAAAGTTTATTTTGTGTATGGCAACAGTAATAACTATAGCAGATCTGATCGTGAGCTACAATTAGAACAATTGGGCAAAGAACTAAACATTCAAAATACAGCGTTAACGTACGTGCCCTCTTTTGATGATGAGTCTACGGAAGCGAACTTAAACAAAATCAATCCGGATGTGGAAAGCACCATCATTTTGTATAAGAACAGAAGAATTGTTGATAAGTACATCAATTTAAAACCCACCTCTGAAAATTTTGAACGCCTTATACAAGCAATGGAAAACACGAAAGGGGAATTTTTTTATTTACCGGGAATGGAGCATGATTGACTATAAAATATACTGAAACGGGATGCGTGAGTTTACACCATTCGGGAGAGGTTGGTCAAAGGTTTACATCATAGTATGTGTATAGAAGGTATTACATCCGCATTATCCGACCCCTACAGGGTCGTAAGACAGTTCTAACCGGCTGTTATAAATATTGCAACCCGAAGGGTTGCCGGAGAAGGGCGAGTGGTTTCATTAAGCGAATCTTCATCAAAAAATTTAATAAAAGATGTCAACGCCACAAGCTATGATGCTGAACAAATAGCGTATCCCGAAGGGATACCATGTGTATAGTAAATATTACATCAGTATTATCCAACCCCTACAGGGTCGTAAGATAGTTCTAACCGGTTGTTATCAATCTAACAACCCTTCATGTTGCTGAAGACGAAACGCGATATACATGTAACCCAAATCTATACACTACCCCCACCGCACAAACGCTTGTACGATTTACTGGTTCTTAATAACCTTCCCCTTCCTCTTCATATTAATCACTAGCACACCGGCTATTATTAAACATCCGGCAAATATTTCGAACAGGGAGAGTCGTTCGTTCAGCATCAGCATGGCAATGAGGGCTGCCAGAAAGGGTTGGATGTAAATGTAACTTCCGGCAATGGAAGCGCCCAGTGTGCGGATGCCGTATATGTTGAACAGGTAGGCCAGAAAGGTTCCGCAGATTACAATCATAAACAGGTAAATGAAATCACGCCCCGAGTAAGATGCCCAGGGTATTTGCTGAAACTCCTGCCAGCCAAAAGGAAGTATCACCAGCGTACCTATCGTGAACACCATGCGGATGATCATCACGTTGTTGTACTTCAACATGAGTGGTTTTACCAAAATAAAATACAATGCATAGGAAAGCGCATTCAGCAACACCAGCAAATCTCCCCACAGTACATTCGATCCGGTTCCGCTCCGCGTACCCGAAACAATCAGTAAGGTGGCACCGGTTAACCCTAAGAGGAGTCCGCCTGCCTTTTGAATAGAGAAGGCCTCCTTTAACACCCAGGCAGCCATAATCACAATGAGTATGGGAGTGGCCAGCATCAGCAAGGCTGCATGTGTGGAATACGTAAGCGACAGTCCCTTTAAAAACAACAACTGATTGATGGCAATTCCGGTGAGGCCACAGGCAATAAAACGCCAGATATCTTTGGGATCTATTTTAGTTTTTACCGGCTTAAAGAAAAACAGCAGCCACAACAACGCGGTTGTAATTCCGGCGCGAACCAAATTTAATCCGAAGGGTTGCATCAATCCCGCATTCAGCAAGTGTTTAACAGCAGAGAAGTTGAAAGCAAAAAATAAATTGGTGCCGAATAATGCCAGGTGTGCGGTGTAAGGGTTGCGCAAGCAAAAAATATTTTTACAAATATCGGATGAAGAGAACAATTCACAGCGTGTACCATCAGCCGGCGAGGTGGTGCATGAAAAAGGCCGCCCATGAAGGTGCGGCCTATACTTACTAACCCATACAAGTATTATGCTACTTCCTTAATTTTCTCACGGATTTTATTTTCAATTTCCGTAGCCAATTCAGGATTGTCTATCATCAGTTGTTTCACGGCTTCGCGGCCCTGACCCAGTTTATCATTGTTATAACTGAACCAGCTTCCGCTCTTTTGAACGATGCCCAGTTCAACACCCATATCAATAATTTCACCGGCTTTCGAAATGCCTTCACCGTAAATAATATCAAACTCAGCCTGGCGGAAAGGAGGGGCTACTTTGTTTTTCACCACCTTTACCTTTACATGGTTACCTACCACTTCGTCGCCGTCTTTAATCTGTGCCATCCTGCGAATATCGAGGCGCACAGAGGCGTAGAATTTCAGGGCATTACCACCGGTAGTGGTTTCGGGGTTACCGAACATCACGCCAATTTTTTCGCGCAGCTGATTGATAAAAATGCAGCAGCAATTGGTTTTGGCAATGGTGGCGGTTAATTTGCGCAGGGCCTGGCTCATCAACCGGGCCTGCAATCCCATTTTACTGTCGCCCATTTCACCTTCCAGTTCTCCTTTGGGTACCAGCGCGGCTACGGAGTCAATCACCACCACATCCAGGGCACCGGAAAGGATCAGGCGGTCGGCAATTTCAAGAGCCTGCTCGCCATAATCCGGCTGAGAAATTAGGAGGTTATCAATATCTACGCCCAGTTTTTGAGCATACTTACTGTCGAAAGCGTGCTCCGCATCAATAATGGCGCACACACCACCTTTTTTCTGAGCTTCGGCAATTACATGCGTGGCCAGTGTGGTTTTACCGGATGATTCCGGCCCGTATATTTCCACCACGCGACCACGGGGAAGACCTCCGATGCCCAAAGCTGTATCGAGCCCGATGGAGCCGGTGGATACCACTTCCTGGGTTACTACCCCCCGCTCATTCATCATCATCACGCTGCCTTTGCCAAAATCCTTATCGATTTTTTCTATTGTAAGCTTTAGCGCTTTCAGTTTTTCGCTGTTTGCTGACATGTCGGTTGTTTTATCTGTTTTTGCCATAGCCAAAATTACGTCTTCCCCAATGCTGGTTATAAANNATGATTCCGGTCCGTATATTTCTACTACCCTGCCGCGTGGAAGTCCGCCAATACCCAGGGCGAGGTCCAGCCCGATGGAACCGGTTGAAATCACTTCCTGTTCCGGCCGAACTTTTTCGTTCATCAGCATCACCGAACCTTTTCCAAAATCTTTATCGATTTTTTCCATGGTCAGCTTAAGGGCCTTCAGTTTTTCTGCATTTGCGTTGCTCATTGTTTCTGTTTTAATGGTTGTATCTGTTTGCTTGTAAAGTTATGAATTCAAAAGTAGGATATTAAAATGATAAACACTAATAAATTTAGCAAAAAAATGATAATATTTTTAGCGACGAAAAAACCCCGCTATTACACGGGGTTTTAAAATCTTGGGTACGGTTTAAAACCGGGCTAAAGAGAAGAATTATTTTTTACCTGTACAATACCCCAACGGGGTGATATGTGGGTTACAGGTTTGAAAACATATAGATATCGTCTTTCAGAGAACCCGGGTCCATTTCACAAATAGGGTTAATCAATCCGTTGTTCAGGCCATACACCCAGCCGTGTAGCTGCGGACCGTTTCTTTCGGCCCAGGCTTTTTGCACGATGGCGGTACGGGCCACATTGGTTACCTGCTCTATCACGTTCAGTTCTACCAGCCGGTTTACTCTTTCTTCTTCCGTGGGTTTACTGTGGATTTCTGAGCGGTTGGCCTGGTAGATGTCTTTGATGTTTTTAATCCACTGGTTAATGATTCCGTAATACGTAGGAGACATTGCGGCTTTCACGCCACCACATCCGTAATGCCCGCATACAATAATGTGTTTCACTTTCAACACTTCCACGGCGTACTGCAGCACACTCAGGAGGTTGATATCGGCGCTCACTACCAGGTTGGCAATGTTGCGGTGTACGAAAATTTCACCGGGATCGGTACCGGTAATTTTATCTGCCGGTACGCGGCTATCACTACAGCCAATCCACAGAAACTCCGGGGCTTGTTGTGCAGAAAGCCGGTCAAAAAATTCAGGATCAATTACTTTTTGTTCTCTGGCCCAGGCCTTGTTGGCGAGGAGCAATTTTTCGTAAGAATGCATGCTGTTGGTTGTTTTATATTCTGTTTAATGTGCTACATCATCGTACACACGTTTGGGTTTCAGGCTATTGATTTTTACAAATCCTTTTGATCCGTTGCCGTTCATAATGGTGCCGCTTAGTTGCACATTAATCTTTTTGTTCGGTGCCTGCTGCATGAACNNATGAACTCCTCAATGGTTTCCATGATGTCGCGGTCGATATACTCAGCTCGGGTTATATCAATCAGTAAGTTGCTGTTTTCGGGGATACTTTCAAACTTTTTCTTGATGATGGGTTTACTGAAGAAAGAAACATCCTTCCTCAGCCTCAGCAGATAATTATCCTTGTCCTTCACCATGAAAATAGACGTGCGGAAGTTATCCCGCAAGATGTAGAACACGGCTACAATGATACCGATGATCACGCCCATCAGCAAATCGGTGATTACAATGGCGCCGGTAGTTACTACGAACGGGATGAACTGATCCCATCCTTTACGATAATACTCCTTAAACAGCGAAACTTTTGCCAGCTTGTATCCGGTAAATATCAACACGGCAGCCAGGGCGGCCTTGGGAATCAGGTTTAGTATGGCAGGGAAAAATGCCACACATACCAGAATCATCAATCCGTGTATGATGGTACTGGATTTACTTTTTGCACCGGCATGCATGTTGGCACTGCTGCGCACAATTACACTGGTTAACGGCAAGCCTCCCAACAATCCACTGATGATGTTCCCCGAACCCTGAGCCAGTAACTCCCGGTTGTTGGGGGTAACCCGCTTGTAGGGGTCAATTTTATCCACCGCCTCTATACCCAATAGGGTTTCCAGCGATGCCACCAAAGCAAACGTTACGGCAATTACCCAAACATCTCCGTTGGCCAGATAAGAAAAATCAGGATGCTGAAACAAACCGGTAAACTCCTCAAAACTTTTGGTTACCGGCAGGTTGATGAGGTGTCCGGGATTCATAGCTCCGCCACTTTCGGCAAAGGAATAAATCAACACACCTACCAATACGGCCACGAGCGGACCGTTCACCACCTGAAAAATCTTTTTGCTCTTCACCCACTTGGTTTCATACACGATCAGAATGGCAATACCGATTAATCCGATGAACATGGCCAGGGGAGTAACCTGTGCAGCCAGGGCTGTGAACAGTTCGCCCAATGCCGGATATTCTCCCGACTCAATACCTATGAGGTAAGGGATTTGTTTGATGATGAGTATGATTCCAATGGCCGCAAGTAACCCTTTGATAACGCTGTTGGGGATGTAGTGTCCGATAACACCCATCTTAAAAAAGCCCATCAGCAATTGTAAAATACCGGCCAGTACTACCGCCAGAAAGAAAGCTTCCACCGCAGGAAGTTTGGTTACTGCCGCTACTACAATGGCCGTTAAACCGGCGGCTGGTCCACTCACACTCAGGTGGCTTCCACTTAAAAACCCTACTACCACGCCCCCTACCACACCGGCTACGAGGCCGCTGAATTCATTCACCCCGCTGGCTACGGCAATACCAAGGCACAGAGGGATGGCTACCAGAAACACTACAATGGCAGAAGGTATATCTGACTGTAGATTTTTTATATAATTTTTCATTGTTTATTCTTGAAAGGTTTACTGCTGCCATCGCTTCTGCTAATGGCATTGAAGTCATGTTTATCATCACCATACACATCCTCTGCAGATTACAGCGGTGTATCAGTTAAAAAGAAATCAGCATGCTTGTTTAAACCTTGGGAGGGGAATACTTCTTTTCAAGAATAACGAGAGGGAGACGTTCGGCTACATGAATTTTATGCAGCGATTTTTGATTGAAAGAGATGCGATCCAGCGTTTGGTGTTCGTGAAGGTATTCTTCCTGAATGCTGGTAAGACTTTTAGTTTCGGCGTTTTTTTCTTCCACGGGCATAGGAGCTTCGGTAACATCGTACGCAGCATATTCAGCGCCCGGAGGATAAATTAAAAAGTTGGCACCGGTTAAGAACAACAAACAAAAACACATCACCCCCACGGAAACATACTGCTTCCATGAAGTACACCTAATTTTGTTTTTTGCGTTAACTATCAAGGGTATATGTTCTTTTCAGGACTGCAAATTTAAAAAACCGGAACCGGATTGTTAAGTTTTTTATGTTAAATGTTCAGTCCGCCACAAACACTGATGGTTTGTCCGGTAATATACCCGCTCATATCTGATGCCAGGAACAGGGTAACGTCGGCAATATCGTTGGCAGAGGCGAAACGGCCCAGTGGGATACCGGCCTTATATTTATCGGCGCCATCTCCTTCCTTGAGGTAGCTGGTCATGTCGGTTTCTACAAATCCCGGGGCGATGGCATTACAGCGGATATTGCGCGCCCCCAGTTCTTTGGCCACACTTTTGGTAAATCCAATGATTCCCGCCTTACTGGCCGCATAACTGCTCTGTCCGGCATTGCCCATTTCCCCGATTACGCTGCTCATATTAATAATAGAACCCTTACGCGCTTTCATCATGGGCTTAATCACGTGTTTGGTCATGTTGAGTACGCTTTTCAGATTCACTTCCATCACCTCATCCCACTGTTCCGGGGTCATGCGTAATAATAGGTTGTCTTTGGATATACCGGCATTGTTCACGCAGATGTCGATCATCCCCCAGCGGTCCAGCACCGTATTCACCAGTGTTTCACAGGCGGCATAATCACCCGCATTGGTTTGAAAAGCTACCGCATCAACCCCGAGGGCCTTCGCTTTTTCTACGATGGCATCCGCCTTGGAAGCACTGTTTTCACTCACATAGGTGAAGGCCACATTTGCTCCGGCTTCCGCAAACTTCATCACGATGGCCTCTCCAATACCTCTGGCCGCACCGGTTACAATGGCTGTTTTTCCTGATAATATCTTCATAATCTGAGGGTTTGAAGGCAAAATATAAAAATAGACTGAATNNAATAAGTTGTTTGGGAGAATTAAATACAAATTTGACCGGGCAGATGCAGGCACAGCGTGGGTATTATGGAACTGCACCATCAACGAAAGAGATGTACAGGGCTGGATGATGAGATGTAGCCACAGGAAAACCCCATCGCCTTCCTGGAGTAAATCAAATCTTCAGGTTTGTTGAGCACACACCTCCCGTGGGTTGAATATATTTTGAACTCACTGAGTTCAGCATGTTATGGCCTGGGAGCGCTCTTCATTGAAACGGTTAACAGAAAGCAGCTTTCTTTCATCGCCCGCACCTGATGAATGATGTTTTCGTGCAGCACAATCATTTGTCCGGGTAACAGCCTGGTGTGCTGTTCCTGCGCGGTAAATTCAATGTCGCCTTCTAACACCTGCACACTGATGATTCCCGGGGCCCTGTGCGGTTTCAATTCGGCATTTTGTTTTAATCCGATGAGCACGATGCACATAACGTCGGATTTAAACACCGTGATTGAGTTTCGGTCGCTGTTCACCCAGGCAGTTTCGCTTTTTAATTGGTGTAAGTATTGGGGGAGATGAATTTCCACCTGAGAGGCATCCAGGATGCGGTCCCCTTTAGGACGCTGAGGCGTTGCATCATTGGCTTTAACCACTGTATGGTGGTTTGCTGTGTGCGGATTGAGTTTTTCAATCATTTTAGATGAAATTTCATCGGCATAAATTCCGTATCCATTCACCAGGGTTCCTTTTACACCATGTTTGGGTGAGGATATGGCATAAAGGATCGATTGATACTCGGGATCAGCATCTCCTTCAAAACGATATACTTTATCTATTTGAAAATCGTCGGGAGAAAGTGTGAGTTGAACAGCATGGCAAATGATGCAATCGTTCTGCAGATTAAAATCATGCGAATAGCCGGCTTTTGCAAGTGCGTTGATGGTTTGCGATAAGGTGCCGTAACTTTCTTTTAAAGTATTTTCTTTCATAACGAGATGGATAAAAATTAGAAAGGTATGTGAGGAGGTGTTGTTTGGTTTGATGCTCCTGACCCGCATTCCCGGTGCACTCTTCCCATCTCCCTGGAGCAGCCAACCCTTCAACCCGCTTTAAAGTTACGAAATTAACAGGAGCGGGAATCATATTCTGAAGGAGGGTTCAACAGGGCACACAACCCATCGGTTTTTAATCGCTGTACGGCCGGTTATAAAAACAAGGTATGCCTTACCGTTAGTGAACAATCTTTCATTTTATGATCATAAGCACATAAGGGGAGAGTTGATTGTATCCGAATGAACCAATATCAAATTCTTACGCCCTCTTGCAGCGGCATGCAGTTGTGCTGATACAGGTTTGTGGTGAAAGTTGAAAGGATTAAAGCAGTCTAAAAATCAGTAGTTACCGTGCAGTGTTTCACGCAATGCCCGAAAGTTTTTTGATAGATTCGAGAAAGTCACGGTCGTTACTCAGGCGTGGAATTTTATGCTGACCGCCCATTTTATTTTTAGAGGCCAGCCATTCAGCAAACACTCCTTTCGGTAAGGCGTGTACGATGGGCAGTCGCAGGGCGATGTCCTTATATCGTTTGGCTTCGTAATCGCTGTTCACACTTTTCAGAGCATCATCGAGTGCCACGGTAAAGGCCTGCAAACTATCAGGGGGCTGATCGAACTCTATCAGCCATTCGTGTGCTCCATTGCTGTTATCAGAGAAGTACACCGGGGCTGCGGTATAATCAGAAACTTTGGCATGGGTAACTTCACAGGCGCGGGCAATGGCATGGTCGGCATTATCAATAATCACCTCTTCGCCGAAGGCATTGATATAATGTGTTAACCGGCCCGATACTTTTATTCTGTAGGGATTCAGTGAAGTAAACCGGATGGTATCGCCTACCAGGTATCGCCATAAACCGCCGCTGGTAGTAATTACAATGGCATATTGTTTACCCAGCTCTACTTCACGCAGGCCAACCGTACGCTTAGAACCATAGTATTCTTCCACAGGCATAAACTCGTAAAAAATACCATGTTCGGTAAACAGGGTCATGCCCTCTTCGTCGGGATGGGTTTGTCCGGCAAAGAAACCTTCGGAAGCGTTGTAAATTTCAATATAATTGATGGGAGCGCCAATGATTTTATCAAACTGTTCCTTGTAGGGAACAAACGAAACCCCACCGGTAAAATACAATTCAAGATTAGGCCATACTTCGCGTATGGTTTCCTTCTGTTTAATTTCGAGTATGCGTTTCAGTAAGAGGAGCGTCCAGGTGGGAACACCGGCCAGTGAGGTTACATTTTCCTGTGCAGTGGTTTGGGCCAGCATTTCAATTTTATTTTCCCAGTCATCCATCAGTGCAATGCTGAGTTCCGGCGTTCTGATCCACTGGCCCCAGAAGGGAGAGTTTTGCATCAGCACGGCACTGAGGTCGCCATACTGAATGTCATCCTCCAGTTTACTCACCTGGTGCGAACCGCCTACTACCAGTCCTTTTCCGGCCAACAAGTTGCTGGAAGGAAAGTTTTTATAATAATTGGTGAGGATATCCTTACTGGCTTTGTAATGATTGTATTGCAAACTCTCCTCACTTACCGGAATGAATTTGCTTTTTTCGCTGGTGGTGCCGCTGCTTTTGGCAAACCAATGAACCGGACTGTTCCAAAGTACATTGGGTTCACCGTGTAACATGCGTTCGATGTAAGGAAGCAAATCTGAGTACTCATGTATGGGAACATACTCTTTAAAATGTTTTACGGTAAAGAGTTTAGACAGTTGATGTTTTTTCCCAAAGTGGGTATACTGCCCTGCGGTTACGAGGTCTTGCAATACCGCCCTCTGTGCCAGTACCGGATAATTCTTCCAGTTATCTATTTGCCATGAACGAAGCCGGGCAATTTTAGATATCAGTGGCGAGAGTAAATTCATGATACAGCAATATAAAAAAACCTGAGCAATTCTAAGAGGCTTAACTTTCTGCTGCTTTTTGATGCAGATAGTCTTTGCGTTTAAGCTCGAAGTTTCGGCCAAGATACAATCGGCGTACTTGTTCATCTCCCGCCAGTTCTTCTGCGGTTCCATGTTTAAAGATGGCTCCGTCTATCAGCAGGTAGGCTCTGTCGCAAATGGAAAGGGTTTCATTTACGTTGTGATCGGTAATCAATATACCGATGTCTTTGTATTTCAGTTTGGCAATAATCTCCTGAATGTCTTCTACCGCTATCGGGTCTACTCCGGCAAAGGGCTCGTCGAGCAAAATGAATTTGGGGTTCACGGCCAAAGCGCGGGCAATTTCGGTGCGCCGGCGCTCTCCGCCACTCAGGGTATCACCATTGTTTTTACGTACATGTTGCAAACGAAACTCATCCAGTAAACTTTCCAGCTTTTCTTTTTGTTGTGCTTTGCTCTGGCGTGTCATTTCCAGTACGGCGGCAATATTGTCTTCCACCGATAACTTCCGGAATACGCTGGCCTCCTGCGGTAAATATCCAATACCCATTTGTGCACGGCGGTACATTGNNTATCCTCCTCACCCAGATACACATTGCCCGAATCAGGCTTCACCAATCCCACCACCTGGTAGAATGAAGTGGTTTTACCCGCCCCGTTCGGTCCCAGCAATCCCACAATTTCACCCTGACGAACATGGAAGGAAACATCTCTCACCACCGTTCGGGATCCGTAGGTTTTAACGAGGTGTTTGGTTTGAATTTGCAGACTCAATGGTTGAATTTTTACAAAAATACGGATTGCCGCACTCTCCCGTGCACCTAAAAGGCACCACCGGCATACGAATACGGCAGGAAATACGTTATGG
>DPFD01000022.1:0-14723 GCA_003534175.1 Chitinophagaceae bacterium | reverse complement strand
CCGGGAATTAACCCGATATTTTCAAATTAAGGCTTTTGCATATACTTTTACATCCATTTTTATATCACATGAAGGTTACAGAACACTTACAACAGGCAAAAGACACGTTGATTTCTTTTGAAATTTTACCACCCATGAAAGGGAAGGGCATTCATTCCCTGTACGATCATTTAGATCCGTTGATGGAATTTAAGCCGTCCTTTATCAATGTTACCTACCACCGCAGTGAACACGTATTCAAGAAAACCGTTCACAATACCTTTGAGAAAGTAGTGGTGCGCAAACGTCCCGGTACGGAGTCTATCTGCGCAGCCATCATGAACCGGTATAATGTGGATACGGTTCCGCATTTAATTTGCGGAGGGTTCGATATCAATGAAACGGAAGACGCCCTAATCAACCTCAATTACCTGGGCATTGATAATGTGCTGGTGCTGCGCGGCGATGCGGCTAAAAACGAAAGCAGTTTTGAAGCCGAGCCGGAAGGCCACCGTTACGCCATCGATTTGCTGAAACAGGTGGTGAACATGAATAATGGAATTTATCTCGAAGAAGATTTAAAAAATACCAGCAAAACAAAATTTTGCATTGGCGTTGCCGGTTATCCGGAAAAACATTTTGAAGCGCCTAATATGGACAGCGACCTAAATTACCTGAAAGCCAAAGTAGATGCAGGGGCTGATTACATTGTAACGCAAATGTTTTTTGATAACGAGAAGTACTTCAATTTCGTAAAACGCTGCAGAGAAATTGGTATTGGCGTACCCATCATTCCGGGATTAAAACCGGTGTACACCCGCAAACAACTCAACCTGTTGCCCAAAACCTTTCACATTGATATTCCTTCGGCACTCGAACTGGAAATGAGCAAATGCCAATCTGATGCTGATGTAGAGCAGGTAGGCACCGAATGGCTCTTGCATCAGTCGCGCGAACTGAAGAAGGCCGGCGTACCGGTATTGCACTATTATACCCTGGGCCGTCCGGGCGTTGTGGCGAATGTGGTAAAGGAGTTGGTATAATGTACGGTTGCGCATAAACGCCGTTGTTTGATTCAGAAAGAGCGTGTATACTTCATGAAACCAGTAAGGTTTTTAGTAGTAATTCAGTAGCACTTCACCGCCGCTAAACAATCCAGGGTATTCCATACCGTTATGAATACCTGAATTCTATTTTCTATCATCAATAAGAATATTATGAAAGCATGGTTGCTCATCATTGGTTTGTGTATGGCCGGAATGTTACAGGCGCAGGACAAAGGAACGGCTGCGTATAAGAAAGCACAACAAGCGTATAAGACAGAAAATTATGAACTGGCCCGCACGGAATATCTGAAAGCGGCGGAACAGGGCCATGTGGCAGCGATGTACAACCTGGGGTACCTGTATGAAAACGGACAGGGCATAGATCAGGATTACACCGAAGCCATCCACTGGTACCGGAAGGCCATAGCGGGCGGACATGTGGATGCTATGATAGGATTGGGTATTATTTACCAGAACAACGGTGCATCGCAGGAAGCGGAAAATTGTTTTCGGATGGCCGCAGAAAAAAAGGATGCGAACGGCATGTTTTTACTCGGTTATAATTACCATCAGCGTGAAATGTATGATGAAGCCTTTCGCTGGTTTACCGATGCCGCTAAAAAAGGACATACCGATGCGATGTTTCATCTGGCAGAAATGTATGCCGGCGGATTGGGCACTGCAGCCGATGAACAAAAAGCAAACAGCTGGTACCACAAAGCGGCCGAAAAAGGCCACCGCGAAGCTGTGGAAAAACTAAGCGAATAATCAGCTGCAGCAAGAGTACCATCACTCACCAGTCTGACAATCTGAATCCATCAGGGGCTTTCATCTGCGGTAATACAATGCAGCATTGGTTCCGGTCCCGAAAACCTTCGGGATCCGGCAGCCCTTCAGCTACACAATCTTTAATGAAACAGGTGAATTAAATTCGGTTATGCGTAACTGTTAATTTATTTTTCTTTTCCTCCGTGGTAAATAAAATATTTAACCACAAAGTTCACAAAGGATGTACACACAATGAACACAAAGAAGAAACCCTCCGTGCTCTTTGTGCAATAGATTAAAATGTTATCATAATTATTAAACTTCGTGTCCTTTGTGTTAAAAGAAAAATTTCATTATAACCACAAAGGCCACAAAGGAAGTACACACAAAGTACACAAAGGGTAAAACCTTTGTGCTATCTGTGCATTAAGCAAAAATGTTATTAGCATTATTAATCATCGTGTCCTTTGTGTTTAAATAAAACATGTAACCACAAAGACCACAAAGGAATGGCTGGCCCTCGATAATATCGCTATATACCCCAAAAAGTACCACCAACAGTATATTGTAGATGAAGCTTTCTGTCGACTTTTACTAACATTATGCATGAAAATACATTAGCCAATAAAGTTATTGGATTATCCTTACAGGTACACACGGCTTTAGGTCCGGGGTTATTGGAAAAAGTTTATACGGAGTGCTTATTCTATAAAATATATCAATCGGGGTTATGGGTTGAAAAAGAAATACCCGTGCCCCTGATTTTTGAAGAAGTAAAATTGGAATGTGGATACAGGATTGATTTACTGATTGAGAAAAAGTTGTTGGTTGAAGTTAAGAGTGTAGAGACATTGAACCCGGTGCATATCGCACAAACACTCACCTATTTAAAACTAGGAAACTTTAAACTAGGTCTATTGATAAACTTTAATGTACATAAACTTAAAGATGGAGTGAGGCGGATTATTAATGGGGCGTTGTAATTGTGATGTTGTTGAAAATTATTTCAATCCTCCTCCGAGGCCTAGTGTTAAAAGAAAAATTATATTATGATCACAAAGACCACAAAGAAGATAATCTCCGTGCCGTTTGTGTAATAGATAAGATTGTTATTATAATGATTAAACTCCGTGTCCTTTGTGTTAAAAGAAAAAATTCGTTATAACCACAAGGCACACAATGAAGAAACACTCTGTATGCTCACAGATTAACAAACTCACGCAGCATCATCCCCGAGCCAGAGCTTAAAGGCAGGAGAACGCTCCGCACTCACAATGGTTTCGTACTTACACGGAGGATTCAAATGCACCAACANNCCGGCCTTTCGTGTACGCAAACATCTCACCAATAGAATGTATTGAAATAATAAACTGACGATTAATCCGAAAGAAGTTCTTCGGTTGCAACATCCGCTCCAAACTATCCAGGTTGTGGTCAATCGCATAACGACGCCCATCAACCGTTACCAGAAAATTAATTTTATCCTCAGTATAGAAATACGCGATATCCTGCACATCTACCGTTTTCAAATGCTCCCCGTACTTTACCACAAACCGGTTTTTATAAGCCCCAACCGAGGGCTTGTACGCCTGTAATATTTTTTCTATGTCCNNCTGAGTATTTTGTAACCGTTTAAATTTTTCAATAGCACTTTTCAACGCCTCTTTCTTTACCGGCTTCAACAGGTAATCAATGCTGTTCACCTTAAAGGCATCTATGGCATACTGATCAAACGCCGTCGTAAAAATTACGGCACAGTCTATGGGTACTTTTTTGAAAATTTCAAAACTGATACCATCAGACAACTGAATATCTGAAAACAATATATCCGGCGGAGAAGCATTCCTGAACCAATCCACCCCCGCGGAAACACTCTGTAATGTGGCCAGCAACTGCACATCCGGTTCCAGCTCCTGAATCATCTTCAGCAGGCGGTTGGCTGCCGGCACTTCGTCTTCCAGTATTACAATCTTAATCATGACTCAATTTAATAAATGGAACAGATACCCTGAATGTACTTCCGTTGTCTTCAACACGTACGGGCTGGTTGCTCAGGATCTGATAACGGTTGATGATGTTCTGCAAGCCCATGCCTTCACCTCTTTCCTTGCTTGAACGGTGTATCATATTATTTTCAACACAAAGGTACGATCCGCCCACGGTGCGGATGGTGATTTGCAACGGCTGCTCACTTAACACCGCATTATGCTTGATGGCATTTTCCAGTAACAACTGCAAAGTCATCGGCGCCACATACACCTGCGTTTTTAATTCATCTGCAATGTCAATTGTTAAACGCAAAGCATCACCGTATCTCTTCTGCTGAAGAAAGTAATAGTTTTTCACGAGGTCCAGCTCCTCCTGTAAAGTAATCACATCCTTATCCCGATAAGCAACGATGTTTCTGAAAAAATCTGATAAATGTTCTGCATAATCCACCGCCACTGCAGGGTTTTCTTCAATAGCAGATATCAGGGTGTTGAAGCTGTTGAATAAAAAATGCGGATTCACCTGATTCTTCATTACTTCAAATTTCGAAACCTGTTGTGCCTGTTTCAGCAATTCCATCCGCTTGATCCGTTGCTCGCGCAACCGCACAAACAGATACAGCGCGCCTGCCAGTAATACAATACAGCACCCGATGAACCACGGGGTTTTATAAAAAGCCTGACGAATCTCGAAGGTATATACGGCCTCATCCGACAAATGAAACTGCCGGTTTAATGATGAACGAACCCTGAAGGTGTACTTGCCCGGACGAAACAGTGTAAAGGATTTGAAACGGTCGGAGGTGGTGGTCCAGGAAGTGTCTAATCCGTCTAACCGATATTGATACATCACCGCATCCGGCGCAGCATAATACAAACCGGTAAAGGCAAACGTAAAACTGTTTTCATCATGATTGAAGATATTTCCTTGCGCGGCTGTAATTCTATTCTGGAACAGCATTACACTGTCGATAATGGTTTTAGGCGTGGTAATTCCGGATACAGGATTGTATTTGATAATACCATTCAACCCCAGCGTATATATATTTCCGTTAGCATCCTGTGAAATACAACCCAGGTCCTGCACATTCAGGCCTTCCACCCCGTGTCCCTGATCGAAATAATTAAACTTCATCGTTTGTGCATCCAGCACATCCAATCCTTTTTCATGTATAATTACCAGGTTACCCAGCCGGTCTGTTTTAAGTCCTGAAATATTCAAGCTGCGCAAACCCTGCTTCAACCCGATATGGGTGAGGCTGTTGCCATCGAACCGGTACACGCCCGCCCGGGCAGTGCTGCTCCAGATGTGGTTGTTTTTATCGGCCGTGATGGAGTATATCCGGCTGTCGGTTAAACCGTTGCTTTGGTCTATACGGAAATATTTTCCCTGTTGGTTGCGAATCAACCCGTCGCCATCGGTGGCAAACCAAATGCTGCCGTTCCGGTCGTCGTAAATACTGTACACGTAATTTGTACCCAGCCCGGAAAGGTTCCAGGGAACTGCCCGTACCGGTTTTTCTACCGATGCATCCAGCGTGTCTGTTTCGGCAGCTACACAGCCCTGTAAACTGCTGATATAAATTCGGTTACCCGTTCCCGTTATAGAAAGGATGCTGCCGTCTTTCAGGGTACTTAATTCACGTATCGGCCGATAGGCAAGGCTTTGCGGATGCATCAGAAAAACACCCCTTCCCATGGTGCCAATCCAGATATGTCCCCCGGGATCCTGATATAAACAGGTGATATCGGTTTTGGGAGTCAGTTCTTTAATGGTAACTTTTTCAATGGCATTCCCTTTGGGGTTAAACCGGATGCGTAACAGACGGTTCTGCGGATCGGTTGTCCACAACGCACCATCCCTGCTTCTCAGCAAGGCATGAATATGTTCGTAATCGGTGTATTCAGGTAATGGTAGTATCCTGATTTTCTCACCGGTAGTGCGTATCAGCCTGGCACGGGTAGTGGCCAGCCACAAATTATGCTGGTCATCACTCATCAGAAACTGCACACCATCTACGCGGTCTTTCAGTTCAAATGAATCCAGACTTTGGGTTTCCGGCTGATAACGAATGAGGCCATGGCTTTCTGTTCCCAACCACAACACCTCCTGAAAATGTAATACACTGTTCACCTGTCCGTAGGCCCAGTTGAGGGCGGAAGACGGAACCGTTATTTCCGATGTTTTATTGTTGAATAAACAAAACCCCTTTTCCTGTAAACCAATCCAGTAAGTATCATCGCCGGCAGGGGCAATACCGGTAACCATATAATCGGGGAGGCCTTGCTTCGGGCCAATCACTTCTACCCGCACTTTTCCATTCCGGAGGCGTATTCGGTTGAGTCCGTTATCTGTGGCGGCGAGAATATCTCCATTTTCTGTAGCTACCAAAGTTCCGGTTTGTAGGTCGGATAATCCATCAGATTCATCTATCAGATACATCCGGTTTTGCTGATAGTAATACACTCCTTCACCCGGCGCGGAAAAAAAGAGCACCCCATCCTTGTTTTGTGTAATGGAAACAACCGGTTGCTTGGGCGTTCCTTCTTCGGGTTTCCAGTAAACCACTTTACCGGCACGTACCTGCGCCATGCGGCCGCTTTTAAATCCTGCCCAAAGCGTGAGATTTTTATCTTCGAACAAAGCGGTTACCGTATCTGAAGCCTGAGCATCTTCAAACGGAATTTTTGAAAACCGGTTTCCATCAAAAGTGTAAATGCCATTGGTAGTGCCGCACAAAAGGTATCCGTCTTTTTTTTGATACACTACGTGGATGTAAGGATTCATCTGCTCCTCTTCAATCACAAAAGCAAAGGATGGCGAAAATTGAGCAGATAGTTTGGATGGAGAAAAAGCAAACACTATCAGGGATAAAATGGTAAGGCGAAGCGCTATCAATGCAATTGCTTTCATTACTGTTTAAGTTCAGCGGTTACATTCACCTTAATTTCTGAGGCGAGCTTTTCATGCACCACTTTTGGAACGGGAATGTTGTGGTCGGCAAGCAATACGGTAAACGCAGCGTCTAAACGAATCATCCCGTTTTTTACAACCACCGTGCTTTTAATAATCCGGTCCTGCGTTACTCCATGTATCGTGAACTTTCCTTTGGCCCGGATTTCATACGTTCCGTCGGCTGCTAAATTTACTTCCTCAATAATTTTTCCGGTAAAACTGGCATCAGGAAACACATCACTCTCCACATAGTTTTCGTTGAAGTGTTCACGTTGTAACGGACTGTTGAAACCCATGAAGGAATTCATTTTTACCGAGAAGGCAAACTGTCTTTTTTCAACATCAATCTTACCTTTTAAATCTTTCGAGCTGGCGGTAATCAGTTCCAAAGGGGCGTCTGATCTGAAATCCACTTTCCCTTTGGTAATGCTGAAGATCTGGGCTTGCGCCTGTACCGATAGTAAAAGAAAAACGGAGATGCAACCCGTGCGTATGATGTTTGCAAAATGCATAAGCCAAGATATAAAGATTCTCCGGCTTATAATGGATACTAACTGCTAAATTTTAAAGCGGAACTGGCCCTATCTCCTTTTACCAATTGTGAATACACGGGAAATATTAAACCCGAAAAAGATGTCTCCTTTTTCCCACAGGCCGGTGGTTTCTGTAACAAAGGTACGTTCACTCATACCCTGACTGTTGGTGAAATGCAGTTGAAACACATGCCCTCCGGTTTCAATATCAAAACCTATGGAGAATGAATTGGTGGTACCACGCAATTTGTAATCCGGATGCTGATAATAATATTCAGCATTAATGCTCACGCGCTTCGAAATTTTTTGCCGGCCGCCAATACCCAGGGCAAACAAATCATTCGATTCATCGCCAAACTTAACCAGATTGCGGTGGGTGAAGGTGGGCATCAGTTGAAATGAAGTACCCTCTGAAAACTTTCGGCCAATGATCAGCTGATGCGTGAAATAAAAACGCGATGTTTCATAATTCTGCCGGTCAGGATCTTCAAATTTCAGCGATTTATAAGCCACCGTTGGCACATAACTTAATGTGATGGGCATTTTCTTTTTGCCGGTAGACTGACGCAGGATTTTCAGTTTAAAAAAAGCATCGTACGTTTTCTCAAACGTGCTTCTGCCTATTCCTACCATCAGCCGGTTGGTGATGCCGTAATCGGCACCCATGCGCATGGTGGCATTGTCTAACCCGAACAGTTCATAGCCACCGCCGTTTACCTTTCCGAAGCGGTGCGATATTTTTACATCCAGCACGCCCTTGCCTACATTTTCCACCGTATGGCCGTTAATCAGGCGCGTGGTTTTAAAAGTAGCCGTGGTGTACTGTGTACTGTTTTTTTCCTCACTCATTACCTCCTGTTCCAGCAGGCTCATCAGGTCGGTCGTGTCTTCCTGGGCTGTTACAGTCTGAACAGATAATGTCAGCAACAGGAGCATAAAAATGGATGGTTGGCGCATGAGTCATTACATTTTTTGATCGAACAAACAGCTTACACTGATTTCAATTTGTTCCGCAATATTGTCTTTTACTACCTTGGGTACAGCGATGTTGTAATCTGCCAACTTCACTTTAAAAGTAGAAACAGCAGTTACGGTTCCGTTTTTTACACGCAGGGTACCGGGCACCGATACCTTGTGGGTAACACCATGTATGGTTAAATCTCCGCTCACCGATACAGCGTATTCACCGTCTTTCTTAAAATCAACCGATGAAACATTGCTTACCATACCTTTAAAAGTGGATTTGGGAAACTTATCACTCTCCATGTAATTTTCATTGAAATGCTCTTCCATCAGCGCTTTTTCAAAATGAAAACCCTTCACCAGCAGGGAGAATTGAAGTTCACCGCTTTCGGTATTCAACACACTCATCACCTGTTTGTTGATGGCCGAAATATTTTCCATGGGCGATTTGGAAAAGAAGGTGATGGTACCGTTTTTAGTGTACACTTTTTGTGCGGATACGAAGCCGGCCATAGTCATTGCCAGCAGCAGGGAGAGGAAGTATTTCATTGTAATTGATTTAAAGTTTAAAAAGATTGATTGTTAGGAGCACCATCGTCTAACCATTTCCGTATGATAGTCAGTTTGCAGTCGCTCAGTTTAGAAGCATTTTTAGGCATGGGCGAGTAACCGGAGGCATGTGAAACCGCACCCCAGAACTTACCGTTTTGCACATAGGTGTTCAGTGCGTTGTAGGAATCTAACCGCACACCGCCTGATGGCGTATTGCCGGCATGGCAGCTGTAGCAGGAAGAAGTAACGATGGGCAACACCTTGGTGCTGTAGGTAACAGCGGTGGTATCGCAACCGGTATCCGGATACAGCCACTCTTCCTTATCATAGTAGCACCCGGTAGACATTCCTGCATAACAGGCAGAAACAATGAGCAGTTTTTGAATATATTTTTTCATACAGTTAATTATTGGGAGCTCCTGATTCAATCCATTTTCTGATTTGGGCAATCTGGCAATCGCTGAGTTTGTTGGCGTTGCGCGGCATCGGCTGATATCCCGGCGCATGGGTAATGGCACCCATCAAACGTCCGTTCAACGCCACGTTGCGCACACTGTTGTAAGCGGTCAAATCAATCCCCGCTTCAGGATTTACGTTTCCATGGCAACCCACACAGTAACTGTTAAGGATGGAGCGAACATTGGCACTGTATAAAAACTGGGTGCTGTCGCAATTCGTTCCGCAGTTGGTAGTGTTTTGCGCCCCTTCATTAATCCATCTTCCAATCAGCGCTTTCTGCTCATCCGTTAAAGGCGGATTGGGTGGTTGCGGCATGCGGTCGTCGCCCCGTTCAAACAATACTTCATACACTTCACTCCGGTTCGCATCTCCTGGATCAATTCCCCGGCGGATGATATTGGCGTAGGTGTCGAACACATAGCCTTCATTGGCAGTCGCGGCATCATGACAACCGGATTTTGCACAGTTCGTTTGAAAGATGGGCAATATCTCCGATTCAAAACAAACCAGGTTACTGCCCGGCGGCGGGTCCGGAATATTTTGTTGAGGAATCTCATGCTTACAGGCTACCAGTATCGCCATACCGGAAAGTATCAGTGAAACAATCCAAAATAGTTTATGCATATACGTTAGTTTGACAATATAACTCTACCCAAATACACGTCTCCCGGAATCCCCATCTCTGCATCTCCTTCTCCCTGTCCACTGCAAATCCCTTTCAGCACTACGCGATCACCTTGTTTGAGTGAAACCGTTTCATCCATTGAGCAGTTGATGAAAAAACCGTTCCGNNGCACCACCTGTTCTTGTTGTGCGTTGTTCGATACCGATTCAACCACACCCGACACGGCCAGCACTTTTGTATCGTACAGGTTACGGGCAGCAGAGCTATCGGTAACGTATGCACGATACAGCGCTTCGGCCCCTACAGGAATTGCGCGGGCACTGCGCACATCCAGCGGCCCTTTCTGGTACAGGTATACGCCCACAGATACTGCCACCAGCAGCGCACCCAACGCGCCCAGTAACATCATTTTTTTGGTTTTTGCTTTCATACCCTGTGTTTGAATTTCAAATATACAGCCGGGCAGGGGAGGTCATCAAGCGTATTTCACCGAACCGGGAAAATCCGTATCCGAACCCGAAAATCCGCCCCCTGAACCTGTGGAACAGGAGGAGAAGCTCAACATCCCCCTCACGCAGATATTCTCACCCGCTATCCGCTCCAAGTCCGGCACCGGGCCCAGCTGCGGGGCTTCACCGGGCTATCCGCTGCTATCGGGGCTAGGGTTCATGGGTGTCGTCCGCTATAGCCCCCGCCCCGCCACGGCGGGCGGGAGAGCGGAACATTGATTTTTATATTTTTATTGTCAGTNNTTTTTCATCAAGGAAAAAGGAGAGGAAAAGCAAAATGAGATTTTGAATGTTTCTTTTCAATTCTCTAAATAGAATTACGAAATTTTATTGATTATCTTATAACATATGGATTTGCTTTTTCTTGTTCCTTTTGCTTGCCCAAAAGGAACCAAAAGGGCAGCGATGCGTAATTACCCTCCGCCGCGGCGGATATCGCGCAGCAACGATTAAACTTCTGTACTACTGTAGTGCCCGACATCGGAACATTAATTTTTATATTTTTATTGTCAGTGACAAATTTGAAAACCAAAAACTATCACCGTTGAATCGCCAGCGATAGCGTTACGACAAGCGGAAGGGCGCTTTTTGCCCCGCCGTGGCGTGGCGTGGCGGGGGGCAAAAAGAGGGAAGCCTGAAGCGCAGGCGTAAGCGGTGCGAAGCAATCGCCTTCGATTCAACTTGATATTTTGCTCCTTTTTCATCAAGGAAAAAGGAGAAAAAGAAACTTCACTTCAAATGATGAATAGCTTTATTAGGACTTATCTATTTAAAGCTGGAATCTGTTTAATGCCCACAATTGGGTATGCAAACATTTTCATTCGTAAGTAAACGTTTAAAAACGCCCTATATAAATTTTTTTACGAAACTTTATATAGGGCGGGCACGCAGTGCCCCGTACTTTCGGGGTATTTGTTGATTTTTTTTTAGTTCGATTATAGTATAAATTATTCGATTAAAAAATCAGCGAACCCAAGATGAAATAAAATGCACTGAGAGAATAAAGGACGAAAAAGGAGAGAAAGAAACCATCACTTCAGGTGATTGATCAACTTGATTAGGATTGAGTCATAAAAAGATTTGAATTCTAGTTACTACCCGGACCCACTATCCAAAGGTTCTCACGAACAAAAAATTTTAATCTACATTTTCTATCTTTCGAAATAAATCTAACGCATGCAGCATCGCTCGTATGGCATTTTATCAATCCCCGTGCTGGTGGCAGCACTCGGTTATTTTGTAGACATCTACGATTTACTCCTCTTCACCATTGTAAAGAAACCCTCCATGCTCGATGTGGGTTCCACCGCAGCTACCCTCCTCGAAGAAAGCACCAAAGTAATCAACTGGCAAATGAGCGGACTCCTCATCGGAGGAATACTGTGGGGAGTGCTGGGCGATAAAAAAGGGCGGCTAAGCGTACTGTTTGGTTCTATACTGCTGTATTCGGTAGCCAACTTCATTACCGGATATGTAACCAGAGTAGATCAATACGCGTGGTGCCGCTTTGTGGCAGGACTCGGACTTGCCGGTGAATTAGGGGCCGGCATCACCCTCGTGAGCGAACTGTTGCCCAAGAATAAACGCGGCATCGGAACAAGCCTGGTAGCGGGCATCGGTTTGTTTGGTGCCGTAGCCGCCTATTATACTTTTGAATTCACCAACGATTGGCGGTTGTGCTATAAAATAGGTGGAGTACTGGGTATCATGCTCTTGTTTTTGCGCATACGCGTTGCCGAAAGCGGTATGTTCAGTCATGCCAGGAATACCAGCGTCCGTATGGGCGACTTCACCATGTTTTTCACCAATGCCCGGCGGTTCAAAAAATACCTGATGGCCATTTTAATCGGATTGCCCACGTGGTATGTAATTGGTATTGTGGTGAACCAGAGTGATAAGTTTGCCGAGCAGCTGTACGGAAGCACCACCATCAACAGCGGCAGAGCCATAATGTTTGCTTATGCTGCCATTGCCATCGGTGATATCCTCATTGGTTTTGTAAGTCAGTATTTTAAAAGCAGGAAAAAGGCCTTGTTGAGTTTTTACCTGTTGTGCATTGCCGGTTTAATTCTATTTTACAGCGGGGTAAACAACACCGATACACGCATGTACATCATTTGTACACTCCTGGGATTCAGTACCGGCTTCTGGGCCATTTTTGTTACCATGGGCGCCGAACAGTTTGGTACCAACCTCAGGGCAACGGCTGCTACCACCATTCCCAATATGGTACGCGGGGCGTTACCGGCCATGAATTTACTCTTCCTGAACGTGTTGCAACAACAAATGAATTTTTCACTCATTCACAGTGGCATCATCACCGGCGCGGTAGTAATGATTGTTACCCTGATTGCCTATTCCTTCACCGAAGAAACCTATCACAAAGATTTGAATTATACGGAGGAGTGAAGCGCTCCAATCCACTGGAACAAGTGTTCCTAAGGGTCACCTTTTTACCGACGAGTCCCTCTTTATGTTCATTTCCTTGGGTCATGGGATACACGAAGGAGACTCGCCCGGGAAGAATTTCTAACTTTTCCAAACCTTTAAACTTTTCCAAAGTTGAAGCTATTTCTTCCTCGTTTATTATTTTATTTCATTTAAGAATTGAACACTAACGAGAACGGGGGGAAGAGTAACCGTTTTTTGTAAACAATCTTAACTAATCGATTCTACTCCATATTTCACCCTTCCAATAAATTTGATTATTATTTTTTATATAAAGTAACTCATTTGCAATCGGTTCAAATTCGTAAAAGCAATTATCAAAATTGGGTAACACAACTGTCAAATAATTTGAGTCATTTGTATTAATATACTTTTCAAATATTTTAAACGTGACCCTGCTTCTATAAATATTTTCTCCAGAAACATCAGCTTCTAAAGCTAAACTTATAAAATTGGTTTCTCGGATTTTATTAGAATAATCTTTTAACTTGGGTAATGCTATGAAATTATTTAATGACGTTACACTCTTACCTGCCTGATGATTAAAGTTAAGCGTCATCTTTAAAGGGGGCACGTTGTCAGGGAGTTTTAATACTATATACAAACTATCATCAGAATACTTTCTTTCACCTTCAATACTATATTTATACCCTGCTTGTTCTAGATAATAGTTTTCGCTTGTTATCTGAATTAGATTTCTTTCAACAATTGACCATTTTCCTTTTGAAGCATAGTCACATTGAACAAACAGAGGTGATTGCTTTGATTTCGGATTATAAAGTACATATTCGCCATTCATCAACAATTCAACTCGCTGCGATGAATTCGACTTTTTATAAACACCGAATATCTCCTTTTGAGTATATGGGTAGGTTAAATTCTTACTACATCCAATTGAAAATAAAATGAATAGTAAAAGGAAACATGTGATTAGTCTTGTCATTTTGATTTCTTTTTAATATAAATCTTCATATACCCTCACTCCATCAATCATTATTTCCCAAAGTGTATTTTCATTTATATCAGATAATTTTTTAGCCCCTCCAGGAGCAGGATAATCCCCATCAAATGAGTAACCCACCTTATAAGCTTCAATTTCATTTGCCCTTGCACCGGGCGCTTTTCTTGATGCATTTTCTAGATAACCATCAGTGAATTTTAAACCCCCAGACATCATAGATTGACCTACATGTCTTACTTCGTGTAAATGCATTGAAGTTGTACTTCCTTCAATCTGAATAATTCCTTTCTCGTTCATGAATACTCCATGTCTTCCATCACCTTGTCTTGAGTTAATGAGAGAAAATATTTGATTAGAATTGTTAATTTCTACTAAGTCTTCTAGCACCAAGCTTAATAACTCAATTTTAGATTTCGACTCATCAATATTAAATTTAACTGTCTCAGCCTGTTTATTACTTAATGATGAATGTTCAATAGAAAATTCTAAAATTGCAACTTCAACTTTTAAACTATTTAATCTTCTTTCAACTTCTCCTTTTAATTTATCTCCTTGTTTCAGATCTTCCCAAATCATTCCAGTTGGATCAATGTATTTTAAAGGGTTGTTTGCAACAAAAGTATAGCAAGATGTATTTAATTGTTTTGGATGGTCGGCTTTAGGATCAACCACATGCCACCTCCCAATCTGGTTATCATACATTCTTGCTCCATAATCCGTCCATTCTAAACCTGAACCATCTGTAAATTCTTCTCGTTGCTCTTCTTTTCCGTTGTACTTGGCTTTGTTTGCAGCCGCACCATTTAAAGCCTTAGATGATATCCCCGCCATGGTCAAGCCAAACGGATAATAACCCCAAATTCAACTTCGTTGAACATGGGGCAAGTTGCGTCTCTTCGACCAAAGGCCCTGACATATGTGTTACTTGTAGGTTAT
>DPFD01000129.1 GCA_003534175.1 Chitinophagaceae bacterium | reverse complement strand
TCAGCCACATCACAATTTACATTTTTAGTTCAGTTTAAATGTGATTTTTTTATTGCGCAAAAAAATCGCAAATTGAGGAGGTGAATATATGAGAGAAGCCCTGTTCATAAAAAAGAATGCAGAAAAATGGAAGCAGATTCAGCATCAGCCAACGAATGACCCCGATGAGCAGGCTGAACGGTTTACAGAGCTGATCAGCGATTTATCGTATGCCAAAACATATTATCCCCGCAGTAAAGTTACCCGCTGGATTAACGGACTGGCATCCGGCATGTATCAGGAAATTTACAAGAACAGAAAAATAGAATATTCCCGGCTCATAACATTCTGGAAGTATGAACTACCGGTGCTGTTTAAACGCTATCATCGTATATTCCTGTTTACCACCCTGCTTTTTTGTACCATAGTGGGTATCGGATTGTTTTCCTCCTATACCAATCCGGATTTTATCAGAAATGTATTGGGTGAGGATTATGTAATCATGACTGAAAATAACATTGACAAAGGCGACCCGTTTGGGGTTTATAGGGATGATGATCCGTTTGGAATGTTCATAAGAATCGCCATGAACAATATCCGGGTAGCTTTTATCACGTTCATTGGCGGATTTACCGCCGGACTGGGAACACTCTACGTGATGTGGTCGAACGGTATCATGATTGGCAGCTTTCACTATTTGTTTATCCAGCATGATCTGGGTTTGAAGGCAGTGCTTGTAATATGGGTTCATGGAACGATTGAAATTGCTTCCATTGTAATTGCCGCTACCTCCGGATTAATTGTAGCACACGGAATGCTGTTTCCGGGAACATATACACGCATGCAATCGTTCAGGCGTTCGGTTAAAGATGCGGTGAAGGTGCTGATTTGCCTGGTACCTTTTTTTATTGTTGCAGCTTTTCTTGAAAGTTATATCACCCATCTTATGAGCAACACCTTTAGTGGTAACAAAGATGCCGGTTTACCTATATGGATGAGTGTGTTCATTTTATCGGGCTCGCTCGCACTGATGATATGGTACTTTGTAATTCGTCCGATACAACTCCATAAAAAAGGAATTCCACAAACCAAAAAAGGGATTATTTCCCGGATGCAAAGCGAATGAAGAAACACCTGTTGATTTTCATACTGCTCTTTTCAACGATGCACTCCGTTGCTCAGGATACTTTGCAGGCAGGCGAAGACGATGGGTATTATAGCTATTTTGAAGTCACTCCCTCGAACGTAGAAACCTTGAGGTCTGATAGATCGTTCACCTACATGAATTATCTGGACAGCTTATTGAGGGAATTACAAAAGCCTGCTCCCTTAGAAGATCAAAAACAGATAAAGAAAAATGAAAGCAACTGGTTTTCCGATTTGCTGAACAGTGATTGGCTGGGATGGATTGGATGGTTGCTTGCCTTCCTGTTGGTAGGCTTTATTTTATATCGTTTTTTCAGCACCGAGGGCGTATTTATGAAACAGCGCAAACTCAATGCGGTAGAGGTTCCTGAAGATGCAGTGCATGAAGAAGTGAAAGCAGATGCTGATTTTGATGCGCTGAAAGCGCAGGCCATGCGCAGTGGCAACCACAGGCTGGCGATTAAGTATGCCTATGTACAGTTGTTGTATCAGCTTCAACTGAAAGGACACATACACCTGCAACCTGGCAAAACCAATCAGGATTACCTTCGAACGTTACCGCAGGATTTGCGCAAATCCTTTACGCCTTTGCTACATGTGTACGAATATGTTTGGTACGGTGAAAAAACACCCGATGTGGCCGCGGCGGAAAATATACTTCATCACTTTAATCAGTTCAGGGAAAAGTTATGAGGTATATACTAATGATAGTATGGATTTGCATTCTGGGATGTTCAAACGAAAAACGCTTGCCGGATATGCGCGAAACGTACAATGTGCAATCCAGACAGCCCTTCGGAACTCATATTGCGCAGCAAATGCTGATGATGAGTTATCCGGGTGCTACCATGTATGAGTTGGATAAGGCATTCAATACACAGTACTTTGAATCCTCTTCGATATACGTATCGATTACCAAACAGTTTTATCCAATCTATGCCGATATCCTGGATATGAAAGAGTATGTGAGTGAAGGCAATACCCTCTTCATTGCAGCATCCACATTTGATTCTACGTTTCTGGATTATTTTGATATATCCTATCAAACCGGTAATCAGTGGGGTATAGGTGACCCCTACATGATGCTGGATGCAGGGGTGCGGTTGAGTGAAGCAAATGATACACTCTCACCCGTATACAGTTACTTTTATTATCCCTTCCGTAGTCATTTTGTTTCATTTCCGGATTCTGCCACCATTTGCGGTTATAATGATCTGGGGCAGCCCAACTTTATTCGTCTACCCATAAACGACGGCGACCTGTACCANNCAATGCCGAACCACGAGCGTTCAGCAATTACTTTTTGCTCACTTCCGCCAATTACCGGTATTTCAACGGGGTGTTTGGCGAAATAAATAATGAACAGGAAACGATCTATTGGGATAAGTATTACACTCAAAAAGCCAGAACAACAGGTGAAAGTAATAACACGTCTTATTTCAGTGAATTGATGAAACACCCTTCACTGAAAGCGGCAACTCTTTTATTTTTAGCACTGATGTTTTTATATGTATTGCTGGAAAGCCGAAGGAAACATCCGGTTATTCCCGTTATCCAGCCCCATATGAATTCCAGTCTGGCCTTTTCGGAAACAATTGCACGATTATACCTGCAACACCGGAATCATAAAGACATTGCCTTAAAAATGATTACTTACTTTAATGAATACCTTCGCAGCAGGTATGGATTACAAAGTGTGAATCTGGAAGAACAATCAGAATGGATCAGCAAAAAAAGCGGAGTGAAACTGGAAGATGTACGTGCAACGGCCTATTGCATTAAGCAGGTACACGATTATGAACAAATTGATGATGAACTGTTATCACAACTTAACGATTATATTTTTAAATTCTATAAATAAACGCAATCATGGACGAAAACTTGTTTGAACCCGGCCAAGAGGTACATGAACTGAATGAGGTACTCAACACCGTGAAGGATGAAATGGCCAAAGCTATTGTTGGTCAGCACGAACTGGTAGAAATGTTGCTGGTAGGATTGCTGTGCGACGGGCATATCCTCATTGAAGGGGTGCCGGGCGTAGCGAAAACACTCGCTGCCAAACTGATTGCCAAAACCATTGATGCTGATTTTTCCAGGATTCAGTTCACGCCGGATCTGATGCCCAGTGATGTAATTGGTACTACGGTATT
>DPFD01000079.1 GCA_003534175.1 Chitinophagaceae bacterium | reverse complement strand
CCAGCACATAGGAGCGTACGAAGTAACAACAAAAGACGGCAGAGCCATTACCTTCCTCGATACACCGGGCCACGAAGCATTTACGGCTATGCGTGCCCGTGGTGCTAAGGTTACCGATATTGCAGTAATCGTAATTGCCGCTGATGATGCTGTGATGCCACAAACCAAAGAGGCTATTTCGCACGCGCAGGCAGCAGGTGTACCTATGATTTTTGCACTAAACAAAATTGATAAAGACGGAGCCAACCCTGAAAAAATTAAAGAACAATTAGCCGGTATGAACATCCTGGTGGAAAGCTGGGGTGGTAAATTCCAAAGTCAGGAAATCAGTGCCAAGAAAGGACTGAATGTTGATTTGCTCCTCGAAAAAATATTGCTTGAAACCGACATCCTCGAGTTGAAAGCGAACCCCGACCGCCCGGCTAACGGAACCATTATTGAAGCATCGCTCGATAAAGGCCGTGGGTATGTAGCCACCATCCTCGTACAAAATGGTACACTGAAAACCGGCGATATGATTGTATCCGGCCAGTTCTTCGGTAAAGTGAAGGCCATGTACAACGAGCGCAACCAAAAACGCGACGCGGCACCTCCATCCACCCCGGTATTGATACTTGGATTGAACGGTGCGCCTCAGGCCGGTGAAACATTCAAAGTGTATGGGAATGAAGCGGAAGCAAGAGAAGTGGCGTATAAGCGCGGACAAATTTTACGCGAACAGGGTATCCGTTCGAAGAAACACATTACCCTGGATGAAATCGGACGCCGTTTGGCTCTCGGAAACTTTAAAGAACTGAACGTAATTATTAAAGGGGATGTGGATGGTTCCGTAGAAGCATTGAGTGACTCACTCCAAAAACTGAGCACTGAAGAAATCCTCGTGAAAGTAATTCACAAAGCGGTAGGTGCCATCACCGAAAGTGATGTAACCCTCGCCAATGCATCTGATGCCATCATTATCGGCTTTAACGTTCGTCCTTCACTGCAGGCCGCACGTTTGGCAGAAACTGAATCCATCGAAATCAAAACATANNTACTCTATCATCTATAACGCCATCGAAGAAATTAAGAGCGCGATGGAAGGGATGCTGGAACCCACCGTGGAAGATAAAGTGCTCGGAAACGTGGAGATACGCGAAACCTATCGCTTTGATAAAGCTACCGTGGCTGGATGTTATGTACTCGACGGAAAAATTGCCCGCAACAACCGCGTGCGTTTAATCAGAGACGGTATCGTTATTTACACCGGCGAACTGGCCAGCCTGAAACGCTTCCGCGATGATGTAAAAGAAGTGTCATCTAATATGGAATGCGGACTGGTAATTCGCAATTACAACGATATCAAGATCGGCGACATTGTGGAATCATTTGAAGAGGTGGAAGTGAAACGTACATTATAATTGAACCTTATCCATGAAGCAATCTTTTTTAACCCTGTGTATTCTCCTGGCTGCAAGCGTGATGTATGCCCAACCGTATAAAGTGGTGGCAGATAAAATCATTGCTGTAGTGGGGAACAAGGTGATACTGCAAAGCGATGTTGATAATACCATCCTTGATATGCAACGTCAGGGAGTACCCGTTCCCGAAAACGCTGAATGTTTGGTTCTGGAACAATCCATGGGGATGAAAGCACTGGTATTGCAGGCTGAGAAAGATTCTATTCCGGTGTCGGAAGAAGAAGTGGAAACCTCAATCGAAAATCAGATCAGAGGATTCATCAATGCCTATGGTTCTAAAGATGAACTGGAACGCGTTGCCGGAAGATCGGTGTATCAGATTAAAGAAGATTTCAAGGAAAGCTTCCGCGAGAGAAAACTGGCCGAAGCCATGCGCAATAAAATTGTGGATGGTATCCGCATCACCCCGCAGGAAGTAAAAGCATATTTCGATAAGATTCCAACGGATAGTTTGCCCCTGTATGAAGCAGAACTGGAGGTTGGGCAAATCATCATCTTCCCTAAAGCATCCAGAGACGTGGAAGAGTATGCCATTGAACAGTTGAACGATATTCGCAAGCAGGCCGAAGCTGGAAGAGATTTTGGCGTGCTGGCCAACATGCATACCGAAGATGGCGGAAGTAAAGACCGCGGCGGCATGTATGAAATCAATCGCACGCAGCGCGATCTGGATCCGGTATGGTTGTCGAAAGCCTTCACCCTGAAAGAAGGTCAGGTGAGCCAGCCCTTTAAAACACGTTTTGGATACCACATCATTAAACTGGAAAGCCGCATGGGCGACGATGCCGTGGTGCGTCACATCCTGAAAATACCGAAAGTAACCCAGGTGGAAATTAAATCCGGAATGGAAAGATTGGACAGCGTTCGCTCCATGCTCATTGCCGGCACCATTGATTTTGGTACAGCCGTTGCCCGCTACAGTGAAGATGATATGCACAAGTTTACAGCCGGTATGCTGATGGGCCGCAACGGGTCTTTTTTAACCATCGACGAGCTGGATAAATCCATGATTCCGGTAATTGCCACCCTCAGGCCCGGAGAATACTCTCAACCCGTAGAATATACCGATGAGCGCGGACGCCGCGGGGTGCGTATTGTGTACCTCAAATCGAAAAGCGAACCGCACGTTGAAAACCTGAAAGACGATTACAGCAAAATTGCACTGCGCGCACTGGAAATAAAGAAAGATGAAGCGCTGGATAAATGGTTCTCCGAAAAAGTGAAAACCTATCATATTGTGGTAGACAAACAGTTCCACGATTGCGAAGTGCTGCAAAAATGGCTGCCACAGGAAACCACAAAACAATAATCAGAAATAATATTTGATGAAAGCGTTCCGGTAATTCGGAACGTTTTACTTTTATATCCTCATAATCCGCATACGTTGATAGAAAAAAAGGCACATATTCAAAAAGAGGAACATGCTATTCTGGTGGGCATGGTGAAGAAGGATGAAACCGAACAACAGGTAAATGAATATCTCGATGAACTGCAGTTTTTAGCCGAAACCGCCGGCGCCGTTACCATTAAAAGGTTTACACAGAAGATGCAACGGCCCGACAGCAAAACGTTTTTGGGAAAAGGAAAGCTGGAAGAAATCAGAGACTATATCATTAAGCGCGGAGATATTGACCTGGTGATTTTTGATGATGAACTAACCGGTGCACAAATCATCAATATTGAAAATGCCATTAAGAAAAAAACCATCGACCGAAGCGATTTAATCCTCGATATTTTTGCCAGTCGCGCTAAAACAGCCCAGGCAAAAANNAAAAACACAGGTTGAGTTAGCACAGTATCAATATATTTTACCCCGCCTGCGCGGGATGTGGAAACACCTTGAACGACAAGGCGGTGGTGTGGGTACCCGAGGTCCCGGTGAAACAGAGATTGAAACCGACCGTCGTTTGGTGAAAGATAAAATCAGTTTACTACGGAAACGGTTAGCCGAAATTGATAAGCAGGCATTTACACAACGGAAGGAACGCGGTGAATTTATTCGTGTGGCACTGGTGGGTTATACCAATGTGGGAAAATCAACCATAATGACATTGCTGAGCAAGAGTGAAGTGCTCGCAGAAAATAAACTGTTTGCCACACTGGATACAACTACACGTAAAGTGGTGTTCGGGCAAACACCTTTTTTATTGAGTGATACCGTTGGATTCATAAGAAAATTACCGCATCATTTGGTAGAGAGTTTTAAAAGCACACTAGACGAAGTTCGCGAAGCCGATGTGTTAATTCATGTGGTTGA
>DPFD01000243.1:4772-7723 GCA_003534175.1 Chitinophagaceae bacterium | reverse complement strand
TTCAAATTGGGTCACTTATATATGGTTAATACGTGAATGGGCATTTGGTAACCCATTCAAACCGTTAAAAATTTTTTTTTTTTAAAAACAGGGTTACCTTTTTTAGAATCCTGTATTAATAGCAAATTATAATTTTAATTAAAAACAAAGAAAATGAAAAAGTTCTTAGCAATCGCTTTCTTAGCTACTACTTCGGTAGCTTGCAACTCTGAAACTAAAACAGAAGAAGCTCCAGCAACTGAAACTCCAGCAACTGAAACTCCAGCTGTTGAAACTCCAGCTCCAGCTCCAGCTGACACAACTGTTGCTGCTCCAGCTCCAGCGGATACAACTGCTGCTGCTCCAGCTACTAAGTAATTGTTTCAGGATATTAAATATCCAAAACATGTTAAGCCGTCCTGCCTCAACGCAGGGCGGTTTTTTATTTACATCTCTTTAGCTGTTAATCAGTTAATTTTGCCCAAATTTTGGGAATGCCTGATACAGTCCGCCACATTATCGAAAAAAGACCGCTGATTATCAGTGGGCCCTGTGGTGCTGAAACACGTGACCAGTTGATACAGACCGCCCGGGCATTGAAGGATTTGGGTAAAATAGACATGCTCAGGGCCGGTATCTGGAAGCCCCGTACAAAACCCGGAAATTTTGAAGGCATCGGTGAACCCGGTTTGCTTTGGTTACAGGAGGCTTCACTGGAAACCGGACTCCCTTTTATGGTGGAAGTGGCCAGTACCAGGCATGTTGAACTGATACTTAAATATCAGATTCCCGCCGTTTGGATTGGTGCCAGAACCACGGTGAATCCATTTTATGTTCAGGAACTGTCTGAAGCCCTGATAGGTACAGGTATCAACGTTTTCGTAAAAAACCCCATTAATCCGGATGCTGATTTGTGGTCGGGTGCCGTGGAACGGTTTTTAAGGGCTGATCTGCCTACCGGAATCATCCACAGAGGGTTTTCCCTGTATGGAAACGGACTGTACCGAAACCCACCCATGTGGAACCTGCCGATAGAAATGAAAAGGCGTTTCCCGGATTTACCCCTCATTTGCGACCCCTCACACATCTGTGGAAACAGAACCGAATTGCTCGGTATTGCACAAACTGCTATGGATCTTGGAATGGACGGACTGATGATTGAATCCCACATCCATCCCGATCAGGCCTGGAGCGATGCACGCCAGCAAATCACGCCGCAGGAACTAAATACCCTGTTGGAAAAAATGATCTGGCGATCGCCCGGTGTTGAAAACAGCATGCAGTTTGAACCTCTTCAACGGCTGCGCGATGAAATGGATGAACTCGATACTCAGTTGCTGCAAATCATGAGCAAGCGAATGAAACNNTGGAGAATACAAGAAACTAAATAACATCACCATTGTACAGGTGGATCGTTTCAACGAAATTTTAAACCGGGGGCTGAAGATGGCCCGGGAATTCGGACTCAGCGAAAATTTTATGCGGAACTATTTTGAGGTACTGCACATGGAGAGCATCGAGCACCAAAATAAAGTGATGAATGAATAACCAACCCACATACGCGCATAAAAAGAGTTACGCTTTTCCTGCCCGAACAGTTGAGGTATATTTTGGTGCAGAAAATTTTAATGTGAAGGATTGGTTTGGCAACGCATCTGTTTTCATCATAACTGATGAGCATATTCATCAGTATTATCCGGAACTTACAAGGTTTCATCCTGCTTATATCATCCCTCCCGGTGAGTCATCCAAAAAACAATCCACTATTGATGCCATCCTCGAAGCCATGCTGCACGCACAACTGAGTAAGGATGCCATTGTGTTGGGTGTGGGAGGCGGAGTGGTTACTGATATTGCAGGATTTGCAGCTTCAATTTATAAACGCGGTACACGATTGGGGTTACTGCCTACTTCCATCCTGGGTATGGTAGATGCCGCACTCGGCGGTAAAAATGGGATTGATGCCGGCGTGTTTAAAAATATGATTGGCACAGTGTATCAACCCGAGTGCATTATTTATGACTATTCATTTTTGAAATCTCTACCGCAGGATGAATGGGTGAATGGCTTCGCAGAAATCATTAAACACGGATGCATTAAAGACAGGGATTTGTTTGAAACCCTGGAACAGCATACCCTGGAAGATTATCAGCAAAACAGTTTGCTCACATCAACCCTGATTGAGCGGAATGTTGATTTGAAAATGGATATTGTAACCAGAGATGAGTTTGATCAGCACGATAGGCAATTACTCAATTTCGGACACACTCTAGGCCACGCATTGGAAAACCTGCACGAATTGCCGCATGGCTCTGCGGTTAGTATTGGCATGGTAGCCGCCTGTGTGTTGTCTGAACGAATGGCTGATTTGCATTTCGAAGAGGCCGCGCGCGTGGTTAAACTGTTAACCCGCTATCACCTGCCCGTGAGTATTGAAACCGACTACGATAAATTGTTTGAAGGTGTTTGTATGGATAAAAAGCGCAAAGGGGATCACATGCAATTTGTACTGATGGATACAATCGGATCAGCGTCGGCAAAACCTGTTCCTATGAACTATTTGCAAGAGCATTTAAAATCTTTGATATAATGAGGGCTGTGGTGTATACCCCTCAACTGCAGGGTACGGTTCATGTACCTCCTTCGAAAAGTTTTATGCAACGCGTTTGTGCCCTGGCGTTATTGAACAGGGGCACAACCATTATCCGGAATCCCGGAATCAGCAACGACGACAAGGCAGCGCTGAACATCATCCGTTCATTGGGTGCACGAATTATTGAACGTGTTAATGAGAATACTATATGGATTGAATCGGACGGATTGGTCAACCCGGGCGGTTTGTTGCATGCCGGCGAAAGCGGACTAGCAGCCCGGATGTTTATTCCCCTGGCCGCACTCAGTACCCGGGAAATAACCATCACCGGTGAAGGAACCTTATTAAAACGTTCCATGCATTGGTTCGATGATGTGTT
>DPFD01000243.1:0-4765 GCA_003534175.1 Chitinophagaceae bacterium | reverse complement strand
TAGAGGTAATCAGTGCCGGTGGCATGTTGCCCTTTCGCGTAAAAGGCCCGCTCATACCTAAAAATATAACAGTAGATGCTGCTCAGAGTTCTCAGTACATTTCCGGATTGATGATGGCCATGGGGTATGCTGCCACAAAGCCCGTTACATTGCGTTTATACCACATCGTTAGTTTTCCTTATCTGAATCTTACCATCCGGCTGATGAAACATTTTGGTTATACTCTGGATTGGAATGGGAGTGATGAGGTTGTGATTCATCCGCACAAACACAATTCAGAGATCATCAACATTGAAGTAGATGTGGAAGGAGACTGGAGTGCAGCGGCTGCATTACTGGTGGCGGGTGCTGTGGGAGGCAGGGTGAGTCTGACCGGACTTACGTACCCTTCTTTACAGGGAGATGCGGCCATTATGGAGGTGCTAAAAAATTCAGGCGCACAGGTGGATATTATGCCGGATCAAATTACGGTGACTCAATCTCCCTCGCTTACCGCATTCAATTATCACGCTGAACATACGCCCGATTTATTTCCGGTGTTATCGGTTTTGGCACTATATGCCCGGGGTACTTCCACCATTTCCGGTGTTTCACGGTTATGGAACAAAGAAAGCAACCGCGCTCATGCGGTGATCGAATTGATTAAAGCCCTGGGTGGATCTGTTGAAATTCATGGGGATGTGATGCACATCCATGGTCCGGTACGTGCTGAGGAGGTGCATGTTCATTCATTCAATGATCATCGGATGGTGATGGCTGCTGCTGTTGCAACGGCGGGTTCAGCTTTCAGGATCACGATTGACGATGCGGAAGCTATTAATAAATCTTATCCTGATTTTTTTAAGGACATCTCTAAACTGGGAGCACAAGTTTCTTTAACTTAACAGAATGAATTCATTCGGTAAACATTTTACGGTACAGATTTTTGGTGAATCGCACGGCCCTGTGGTGGGCTGTTTGCTGGATGGATGTCCTCCGGGCATACCATTGGATATATCAGATTTTGAGTTGCCTTTACAAAGACGCAGGGGAGGAGGTGCAGGAAGCACACCCCGTACCGAGGCCGATGTGCCTGTTTTTAACAGTGGAGTGTTTAACGGTTTCACCACCGGTGCCCCATTGTGTATTCAGTTTAATAATTCGAATACCCGTAGCAGTGATTACGAAGCATTTAAGCAACAACCCCGGCCGGGACATGCAGATTTTGTGTCGTCGGTAAAATATAAAGGTTTTCAGGACTACAGAGGAGGAGGGCATTTCAGTGGACGGCTTACAGCTGCACTGGTGGCTGCCGGTGTGGTGGCTGAAAAAATATTGAAATCCCATTTCCCCGATTGCACCTGTAACGCAAAGGTATTATCGATTGGTGGGAACAGTCAGCTGGAAGAAGCGGTGCAACACGCCATTGCACTGAATGATACCCTGGGTGCCGTGGTGGAATGTTGTATGAAAGGATTACCGGCCGGACTGGGAGAACCTTTTTTCAACTCGTGCGAATCTGTCATCAGCCATGCAGTGTTTTCCATTCCGGCGGTTAAGGCCATTGAATTTGGTTCCGGATTTGCAGCGGCACAAATGAAAGGCAGCGAGCATAACGATGTATTCATTGATGAGAAGGGAACTACCGCTACCAATCATGCAGGCGGTATCACCGGCGGGTTAACCAACGGGAATGACCTCTTGTTCAGAATAGCCGTAAAGCCCGCATCCTCTACACCACAACCCCAGCAAACTTTTCATTTTGAATCAGGCAACATCGAGATACTGGAAGTGAAGGGCAGGCATGATCTGGTTATTGCGCTCAGGGTTCCACCGGTGCTGGAGGCTGTAACCATGATTGCTGTAGCCGATTTGCTATTGTGTGCTAAGGCTAACGGTACAGTATAATCGAAGTTATTTAGGGTTGTGCACCGTTTTTAACCGAAATAATTTCAGCCGCAATACTGATGGCAATTTCTTCAGGCGTTCTGCTGTGGATGGGAAGCCCAATGGGTGTGTGTATTGATTCGAGACTGGCTTCAGATACGCCCTTGATTTTATACTCGTTGAAAAGAGTGTTCATTTTATTCTTACTGCCCATTACACCCAGGTATTTAAATGGCTGATGTATGATGGCCCTGAGGGCTTCATCATCGGTTCGGTATCCAAATGTCATGATTACTACATACACATGGTTTCCCGGTTGAATATGCTGTGTAATCTCACTGTAGGCATTAACATGAATGATGGAGTGGGCGTATGTATTCTTTAGCAGGGTGTTTAATTCAGGCCTGGTTTCATACAAATAAATATAGAAATCCATATCGCTCATGCACTTCGACAATGCCAGTGCACAATGTCCGCCCCCTACAATGTGCAATACCTGGTGATAACCGGTTTTTTCCCGGTATTCAAAATCGTCGGCACTGCTTCTTTGAAAATAGAATGCCTGTTCAGGTTGTCGACGAATGTAAGTGCATCCGCCGGGTTTAATCTGTAAGGTGCCGGATTGATGTTGCTGAAGGTCGTTAATCAATGTGTCTATCCAGTCGGCATCCGAGGGTTTTATCGTTTGAATCCATATCCATTGTGCTCCTGAACAAATCATCCCACTTTTATACTCAGCGGCTGTTTTTTGATGGTATTGTGGTAAGAGTGTGTGTAAGGTTTCCCTGTTACGCATGGTTGCGAATGCACGTTCAACCAGTTTGTGTTCCATGATTCCACCTCCCAGTGAACCACTCATTTCGCCAGCCGCATTTACGGTCATGAAGAAACCCTGTCTTCCCGGACTACTCCCCGTACTTTCCAGTACATACAACAACATGCAGGGGATGTGCTGCTGAAGACTGCTACGCAACAGTTGCCAGTTAGCTAATCGCTTCATGAGTAAAATGCGGATAGAGTGCCATTAAAACTTTTTCCGGAGTGATGGGGGCATCAAATTCAACAGCAGCCTGCGGATTGAAGGCCCGGACAGCATTCCGGATAGCAAAGTATGTTCCAATTCCATACATCAGCGGAGGCTCACCTACAGCTTTCGATTGCAGGATGGCCATGTTTTCTTTTTGTGTGGGTAGTGGAACAATTTCAATAGTATCGGGTACACTGTAGATGTCCGGCACTTTGTAGGTGGATAATGCATTGCTTTTCAGAACGCCTTTATCATCAAATACAATTTCTTCCATCGTCATCCAGCCAATTCCCTGTACAAGTCCGCCTTCAATTTGTCCGTAATCAATATCGGTATTCATACTTTTCCCAAAATCATGCACTATCTGAACTTTGTCAATAGTATATGTTCCGCGTATACAGTCAACCGTTACTTCAGTCAGAGCAACTCCATACACATGATAGGCGAATGGATGCCCTTTTTCAGTGGCAGGATTAAAATGAATCACGGGCGTGGCATAATGGGCATGTTCACTCAGGTTCACTCTTTTTATAAAGGCCTCTGCCACCAGTTGTTGCCAGTGTATGTGGGTTTTGTTCTGTTGATGGTAAACCCATTCATCGTTCAGCGTCAGTTCTTCTGCCGATACACCTTCACCCAACATGCCTGCAGCAGTGAGTAACAGACGTTCTAACAAAGCGGTGCACGCCATGTTAACTGCAGCGCCGTTCAGGTCTGCGGTAGCACTGGCAGCGGAGGGCGAGGTGTTTGCAATCCTGAATGTGTTGGTGCTGTTCACTTTTATCCGGTCGTGTTGAACCGACAGAACCTTGGNNCCACCTGAAGCATTTTGGTTTGTATGCCTTGTCCCATTTCCACTGCACCGGTACTGATGTTCACACTGCCATCACTGTAAATATGTACCAGTGCCCGGGCCTGGTTCATCGGTGTTTTAGTAAATGAGATACCAAAGCAAATAGGCATCAGCGACATTCCTTTTTTAAAGGATTGATTGTTTTGATTGAATACATCTATTGCTTCCTGAGTTTGTTTGAAGTGAAAGGTATCATCGGCTAATGTCCAGCAATGTCGCGCTTCACTCTCAGCCTGTTGACCATACGGAAATGTTTCTCCGGTTTCAATCAGGTTTTTTTCCTGGATCACGGCTGGTGAAACACCGGCAACAGCGGCTGCCTGAGCAATGGCCGCTTCAATCACAAACATGCCCTGAGGGCCGCCAAACCCTCTGAATGCCGTATTCGGCGGAAGATTGGTTTTGCAGCTGTAGGCAGTGGCCAGTACGTTGGGAATATAATAACTGTTGGTACAATGAAACAACGTGCGCTCCAGCACAGCCGGAGATAAGTCAGCGGCAGCACCGGCATTCTGGTAAAAGGTTACATCATAGGCTAAAATTTTAAGGTCCTTGCTTAGTCCTATTGTATAATCCGCTGTATAAGGATTTCGCTTGCCGGTCATGCGCATATCTTCCATACGATGCAATACATATTTCACCGGTTTCTTTACAATGAATGCACCTAGTGCACATAGAGCAGCCCAGGCAGTAGCCTGGTCTTCCTTACCTCCGAATCCTCCGCCCAGGCGGGTTACGTCCACTTCAATCCGATGCATGGGAATTCCAAGTACATCAGCGGTATGTCGTTGCACCGCCGTGGGGCCCTGGGTGGATGAGTAAATTTTAATGCCATTATGTTCTACCGGGAACGCATATGCGCCTTGTGTTTCAATGTACAGGTGTTCCTGTCCGTTGGTATTTGCCGTACCCTGAACAATATAATGGCATTGTTTAAATGCTTCTTCCGTATTTCCAGTTTTGAATGTACGGGGAGGTACAATCAACTGATTTTTCTCTTTGGCTATTCTGGGGTTTGT
>DPFD01000247.1 GCA_003534175.1 Chitinophagaceae bacterium | reverse complement strand
GGGGTTCTTAAAAAAATACACATGAGTTACGAATTAACCGGAAAGCTGATTGAAAAAAATGACACCGTTCAACGTACCGAAACTTTCCGTATCAGAGAGTTTGTGGTAGAGCAAACCGATGAAAATAATGGACGCACCTTTACCTCCTATATAAAATTTCAGTGCACACAAGACAGAACCTCTATTCTCGACAGGGTACAAACCGGAGAGCAGGTGAAAGTGTATTTCAATATCAAAGGCAGCAAAAGCGAGCGCGACGGAAAAGTAAGTTACTGGACCAATCTGGATGCATGGCGTATAGAATCAGCATTGGACGCTGCTAAGCATCAGGTTCCGGTACAGGAATCGTACACCGATATGCCTGCGGGTGACACTGACGACCTCCCGTTCTAATACAACCACCAAATACAGCAGGGTGTGCAAAAAGAACTTTCCTTTAAGTTATTGCCCTCAGACGCGTTGAATGAATCCGTGTTCCGTAAAAAACTGGCGGAACATGCCGGCGTGCCTCCCCAACGCATCACCGGGTATCACATCCTTCGCCGCTCGGTAGATGCCCGTGGCAAAAGTATTTTTTACACCTTCAGGGTGCTGGTTTTTGTGGATGAACCTCCTCAACCCAGACCAGCAGACACTATTCATTTCAGGGATGTTTCTCAAGCCAGACATCGTGTGGCCATTGTAGGTACCGGACCGGCCGGTTTATTCGCCGCCCTGCGCTGCATTGAATTGGGCATCAAACCAATCCTGCTGGAACGCGGGAAAGACGTGAGGGCCCGACGCAGAGACCTTGCTGCACTGAACAAACAGGGTGAGGTGAATCCTGAAAGCAATTATTGTTTCGGCGAAGGAGGGCNNGGGAGGGGCGGGTACTTACAGCGATGGTAAACTATACACGCGAAGTTCCAAACGCGGAAACATCAGCCGCATCCTTCAGCTTTTTGTACGTTTCGGGGCAGATGAAACCATCCTCTACGATGCGCATCCGCACATTGGCACCAATAAACTGCCACACATTATCACCGCCATGCGTGATGCCATCATCGAAGCCGGTGGTGAAGTGCATTTTGAGTGTAAAATGACTGGCTTCAAATTGCGGGATGGACGGATTGAACATCTTGAAACCCCCAACGGGCACGTTCAGGCAGATGCATACATTCTCGCCACCGGCCACTCAGCGCGGGATGTGTTTGAACTGTTGCATCAGCACCGGATACAAATAGAAGCCAAACCTTTTGCCCTCGGTGTACGCGTAGAACATCCTCAGGCTCTGATCAATGAAATACAGTACCATTGCGCTTTCCAGCCGGACGAACTGCCTCCTGCCTCCTATTCCCTGGTACAACAGATTCAACAGAAAGGCATGTTTTCTTTCTGTATGTGTCCGGGTGGAATTATAGCGCCCGCCGCCACTGCCCCTGGAGAAATTGTGGTGAATGGCTGGAGCCCCTCCAAAAGAAACAATCCCTTTGCCAACAGTGGTATAGTGGTTGAAGTGAATCAGCATGATGCCTATGCGGTGTTGAAAGAAACCGGTATCTCCGCCGATGACCCTTTACTGTTGTTAAGCTTTCAGCAAATGGTGGAAAAGGCAGCCTACACAGCCGGCGGCGGAAAGGCTGTTGCTCCGGCACAACGCCTCGTGGATTTCTGCGAACAAAGAACTTCTGCCAGCCTGCCTTCAAACTCCTACCTGCCGGGTTTACATTCCTTCCCCCTGCAGGAGGTGTTGCCTGAATATATTTATCGTGTGCTCAGTAAAGGCTTCCCTCAGTTCGGAAAAAAGATGAAAGGATATTATACCAATGAGGCGATAGTAGTTGCCACCGAAAGCAGAACCTCCTCTCCCGTAAAAATTCCACGGCATTCTGAAACACTCACCCATCCTCAAATTCAGAACCTGTATCCTTGTGGCGAAGGCGCCGGTTATGCCGGAGGAATTGTAAGTGCCGCGATGGATGGCGAACGCGTGGCCAGCACGTTAGCACTGCTGTTGCAGAAATGAGTTTAACTCATCCGTTTATATATCCGCTGATACAAATTAGAGAGTTATATATTCATCTAACTTTATAAATTTGCCCATACTCGATTAGCATGAACATACTGGAAGTAAAAAATCTACACAAACAATTCGCTACGCAAAAAGCGGTAAACAACCTCAGTTTTCATATTGAAAAAGGTTCCATTTTCGGATTGCTGGGCCCCAATGGCGCCGGTAAAACCACTTTGCTGCGTATGATTACCGGTATTTTTTATCCGGATAGCGGAGAGATTTTATTCAACGGGAAAAAATTCGACCCACTGAACGACATCGCCTACATCGGCTATATGCCTGAGGAAAGGGGGTTGTATAAGAAGATGAAAATCGGCGATCAGGTACTGTATCTCGCCCGGCTGAAAAACCTGAGCAAGGCTGAGGCCATGCAAAAGATTAAATTCTGGTTCGAAAAATTTGAAATGCAATCCTGGTGGGATAAGAAAGTGGAAGACCTCAGCAAGGGCATGAGCCAGAAGCTGCAATTTGTTACCACCGTGTTACACGAGCCACAGCTGATAATTTTGGATGAACCCTTCAGCGGATTAGATCCCGTAAATGCTAACCTGATTAAGGATGAGATTTTCAATTTAGCCAAACGCGGATGCACCATCATTTTCTCCACGCACCGCATGGAGCAGGTGGAAGAAATATGCGATAAAATTATCCTGGTAAACAAGGGTGAAAAAATACTCGACGGTGCCGTACNNTGAAGCAGGATTTTAAAGAGCATTTATTCAGGCTGGATGTGGACGGTGTTTCCGAAGCCGACACGGCCTCAGCACCTTTTGAAGTACTGAAGAATCAAAACGGACATTTACTGATTAAGAAAACCGACAACACCAGTTCCAATGAAATCCTTCAGTATTTCATTCAAAGAAACAAACTAATCCATGGCTTCCAGGAAGTGCTACCCAGTTTGAATGATATTTTTATTAAGCTGGTAGAAGGAACCACCAAAGCCAGACAATTTCAACCGCAAAACTAATCGCCGCTATGAATAAAACCGGACTCGTAATATCCAGAGAATATTTTTCACGCGTAAAGAAGAAATCGTTTTTAATTACCACTATTGTTGTGCCCCTGGTGATTGTGGCATTTTATGCAGTTATTATTGCTATTTCTGTGAGCGGCAGCAACAGCAGTAAATCTTTTGCCATAATTGATGATGCGGGTTTATTTTCAACAACCCCCGTAAGCAGGAACAACAGTTTGAAGTTTACCCTCATTAAAAATGAAACTGAGAGCACCTTTGTTAAGAAATACAAAGAGGCAGGTTATGACGCCTTTGTGTACATCCCGCAAATGCATATCGATACTCCCAAAAATATGGTGATTCACAGTCCAAGTACTGTATCTCTCTCTACCTCCTCACAGTTGGAAAATCTAATTGATGCAGCCATTGAAGATAAAAGACTGCAGGCGCATGGCATTGATCCGCAGAAATACAAACAAATACAAAGCAATGTATCGCTGAGCAATAAAATTGATACCAAGGAAGGTTCAAAAGACAGTTCGGCCGGAGTTGCGTTTGCTGTTTCCTTTATATGCGGCATATTGATTTATATGATGATGCTGATCTATGGCACCATGGTGATGCGCGGAGTGATGGAAGAAAAAACCAATCGTATTGCCGAAGTGATTGTAAGCTCGGTAAAACCTTTTCAGTTGATGATGGGAAAAATCATTGGTATCGGCCTGGTGGGTTTAACTCAGTTTGCAGTGTGGATTATTATTTTCCTGTTGATGCAAATGGCTATTCCATTTATATTCCCTGAATTTTTTAGTCAGATGAACGCAGCAACCGCCATGGATGAATCGTCTAAAAGTGCGGCAATCGCCGGAGTGGTGAACAGCCTGTCGGCCTTACCGCTAGCTAAAATCTTCCTGCTGTTTATATTCTATTTCATTGGAGGATATTTAACCTACGCATCTCTGTTTGCAGCGATCGGCTCCGTGGTGAGCGATGATCAGAATGATGCGCAGCAATTGATATTCCCGGTGATGATGCCCATCATTTTAGGGTTTGTTATTTTAACCCGCGCCATCAACGACCCGAACAGTTCACTGGCCGTATTCGGAAGTTTGTTCCCGCTTACATCTCCCATTGTGATGATGGGCCGTGTAACGTTCGACATTCCGGTATGGGAACTGATTGCATCTATGGTGTTGCTGGTAGCATGCTTCTTCTTCCTAACCTGGTTAACGGCAAAAATTTACCGCACCGGTATTTTGATGTACGGTAAAAAACCCAGCTGGAAAGAAATGTTGAAGTGGGCATTTAGAAAAGCATAATTGCTCCTACTGAAATTGCGTAGGTTCTATACTATCTTCGATGGTAAGTGGTAAATAGCATTTAACCACAAAGAACACTGAGGTTTTCACAAAGGACTCAAAGACTTACTTAGTGAGCTTTGTACGTGTTCACTTTGTTCACTCTGTGGTTAAAAAAATATATCCTACATATCATTTCACTAGTCTCTTTCAGGTGTACTTCTGGGAAAAAGAATTTAACCACAATGAACACTAAGGTTTTCACAAAGGGCTCAAAGACTTACTTCCTGAGCTTTGTGCGCTCTGTGGTTGAAAAGAATTTAACCACAAAGAACACTAAGGTTTTCACAAAGGACTCAAAGACTTCTCTATGTTTGTACGCAGCCATTGTAATGTATCCGTTACAGTACCTTGTGCAGTTGATAAGTGTTGTAAGCCTGTCAAAAACACTATGATGAATAACAGTTTTTTCATGTTTATAAACTTTCTACTATGAAAATACGGCATTACCCAACATGAGTACCTCATTATACTTATATACGCTAATACTCTCCAATTCTAATACTACTCACAATATACTGCCCCCAAAAAGCTTCTAACTGCCGGTTCCAGTTTGTTGACCCCAAACCATTACGGTCTTCCACATACCATTTATCAAGAAATGGTACAGGCCAGGAAAGCTCTATATATATGACCGGCACATGTGTATTGATACCGGGATTTGCCGCATGCAGCTGAAATATCGCCCCCCCAAAACGTTCTCCAAAATAAAGAGCAAAATCTTTACACCAAATTGTATCGGGACGTCCCCACATTTCAGAAAGAGGGGGTGAATATTGCAAAATACCTTGCTTTAAAGTACCCAGGCTATCGAACATTACTTTCAACGGCTTGTTTACAAACAAGTGCTGGTGCTGCTCTATGTTCGTGCGCAACCATTGTAATGTATCCGTTACAG
>DPFD01000260.1 GCA_003534175.1 Chitinophagaceae bacterium | reverse complement strand
GGCCCGTGTGGCCTCTTTTTTTTATTCGTACAATAGATTTACCAGGAGTATCTGCATGAATAAACGCACCCGTTTTAAGCCACCATATCCGGCAGAAACTTTCCAGCTATGAACAAACAATTGCTTCATCTCCGGAATCATTGATTGCACCAGGGCTACGGGTTGTGCCAAACGGGCTTTCTGTGCATTCAGCACCTGCTGCATCCGGCGTTTTACCCAGGGGCTGATAAACAGATACCAGGATAAAATAATCAGTGCGGCACGCAGGATGATTTTTAATACATTCATGGAAGGCAGCAATGCCTGTTCGGGTTGCACAACAGATTGTACAAACATAAAAGCAATCATCCCCCAAATCACCATCAGCAACCAGCGTTTTTTCTTTTTCTTACGCGGAGCGATAAACTCCTCAGTAATAACCTGTTTATCCAACAGAAATGTTTTCAAATCAGCAAACCTCCGGTGCATTGAATTTGCCAGGTGAAAGGCGTAACTCCCTACAAAAATTCCGGTAATGGCATGAATCAACACATAGGCTCCGGCAATCTGAAAACTATAAGAATCCACCGTAGTGTCTCCTGTTAAGCGTGTAATAAAAACATCCACGGCCTGCCAGAATGCATTCCCATACACAATCACCAGTACGAGTATGCGCTGAACAGCCGATTCCACCAATGTGAGGGTGGCCAGCAGGATGCAAGACAACAGCCAGATTCTTCCGGTGGAAAACAACAGTTGCCCCAGCAATCCCTGAAAAAACAAGGCAATATAGGCGGTAGGCGGGCTGTGCGGACTCAGCATCATTTTAAACACGGCAACAATAATCGTTGCTTTTAAAATAGCGAGTGGTGCCCGGTGGTGCTTCGCAATCAGTACAATGCATATCACCGACAGGCTATTAATCAGCATACCCGTGAAAGGCACTTTAAACGCATGCAACAACCCGCCGGCAAATGCCTCACACACTGCCCACAATGCTATAAGTCTGAAATAAACCGTGGGTTGAATTGCCGGTGTTGATTGTGCCATGATTAGGTCAAATATCTTAACTTCAAGCGATAAATTAATATTTATCCGCGTGATTCAGTTTTTATTAAATGATGAGGTAATACAAACCGGTTTACCCTCCGGCACTACGCTGCTCGATTTTATACGATATGAAAAAAATCTAACCGGTACAAAAATTGGCTGTCGCGAGGGAGATTGCGGAGCATGCACCATCCTGGTAGGTGACATACAAAACAATAAACTGGTGTATTCCAATGCTACGAGTTGCCTGATGGCTATCGGTAACGCACACCTGAAACACATAGTTACTATTGAAGGTATAAACATTGCTGAGCAAACCCTGGTGCAAAAATCGTTCACTGATTTCAATGCTACTCAATGTGGGTTTTGTACGCCGGGTTTTGTGGTTTCCCTTACCGGAGCATGTGTAAGCGGAAAAGTGCAAACCGCAAACGATGCAACCGATGCCATGAACGGTAATATCTGCAGGTGTACCGGATACAAATCCATCCAACGGGCCGCTGCTTCCATTGCAGCAAATTATAAAATCTTTCCCGACAACCTGCTCGAAGGTGCTGTAGAACAGCATATTATTCCTTCCTATTTCTTAACGGTAGAGAGTCGATTAAAAAAAATGAGGGCAACTGCACAACCACATCCTCAGCAATCAAACAGTGGATTAAAACTGGCCGGTGGTACCGATTTATATGTGCAGCAGCATGAACGCATGGTGCAGGAGCATCCTCAGCTTTTAGCCACACAGGATGCGCTGAGATTCATCCGGCAGGAAGGCAACACCTGTACGCTGGGAGCAGCCACCACAGTATCGGACATGGCCTCCTCTCCTGTTTTTCAACAGCACTTTGACAAGCTGGATGCATGGATAAAACTGGTTTCGTCTACCTCTATACGTAACATGGCTACCATTGCCGGAAATTTTGTAAATGCTTCACCTATCGGAGATCTGAGTGTTTTCTTTCTGTCGCTCGATACCCGGTTACTCCTCACAGACGGCACCTCGGAAAGAATGCTGCCGCTGCGTTCTTTTTACAAGGGATATAAAACGCTGAACTGGATGCCGGGAGAATATATCCAATCCATCTCCTTTGAATTGCCTCACCCTGAATCCCGCTTTAATTTCGAAAAGGTTTGTAAACGAACACACCTCGATATTGCCAGTGTAAATTCAGCCATGCATATACATGTGCAGGACGGGATAGTACAGCATTGCAGCATATCAGCAGGGGGCGTTAATCCTGTTCCCTCCTACCTTACCCGCAGCAGTAAAAGCCTCGAGGGCAAACCCCTTACCGGTGATTCTGTACGGGCAATGCTTCAGCTGGTGCAGGAAGAGATTGCTCCCATCAGCGATGCGCGCGGCAGTGCAACTTACAAACGCCTGTTGTTGCAGCAATTGATTACCGCTCATTTTAATCAGTTATTCCCAGATTTCGATTTGATATGAAAAACATTGATTCAATATGCCATACCAAGGGATTGTCGGTGTATGTGGATGATATCCCGGTAACCAGAGACACGCTTTTTGGTGCTGTATTTTCGTCGCCCATTGCCCATGGAACCATAAAAAAACTGGAAATTGAAAAGGCTGCTTCTCTGCCCGGTGTGGTACGCGTACT
>DPFD01000042.1:11459-12753 GCA_003534175.1 Chitinophagaceae bacterium | reverse complement strand
TTTGTTCCAACCGGAATCGTTCCTTGTGCCATATTAAATTGAGTTCAGGTTTTATTTTTTATGCTCACTGTGGTATCATCAGCGAATCATCACCAAAAATACCAACAGGTAAATCCAAAGTAAATCTACAAAATGCCAGTACGTGGCTACCAGTTCAACCGGAATGCTGCTGTACGTTTTCACTTTGCGGTTAAAGGCTTTCAGCGCCAGCAGGATGAGTGCTACCAGTCCGCCTGCCACGTGTAGGGCGTGTAAGCCCACAATCACATACAGGAACGAAACCGATACTGTTGAATTGTGTGTGAGGCCACTCTTCCACATGCTGGAAAATCCGTACACCTGCAGCACTACAAACAAAGTACCCAGTATCAGGGTAATGAACACATACCTGCGATACGCCGGCATTGCCTTTTCCTTAAAAGATCTTTTAGCCAGTATCAGAGTTACACTACTCAGCACCATCGCTATGGTACTGAACCAGAAAGCAGCCGGCAATTCATAATCTACCCAATTCGACTGATTTCTTTTAACGATGTAAGCGCTGGTTAAACCCGCAAACATCATCAACATACTCCCTATGGCAATCCAGAGATTGAATTTATAAGGATGTATTCTATTTCTTTGAACCGGCTCCACTATATTCATTTTTCTTCTTTTATCTACCCTACCTTATCTGCATACAAACTCAACAGCACAATCATCAGGTATAAATAAGAACCAAACATCACTTTTCTGGCGCTGGGTTTATCCATTTTAAGGAACAACTGAATGCTCAGCAACACCATTACTAAATTACAGGCAAACAACACCCAAAGGCTGAAGTTTCCGCTGATTTTATAATAATACGGCAACATTCCCACCGGCACCATAATCAAACTATACATCACAGATTGCAGGGCAGTGAATTTGGTTGGGCCCTGATTGCTGGGCAACAACTTAAATCCGGCTTTGCTGTAATCTTCGTGTGCTATCCAGGCAATAGCCCAGAAGTGCGGAAACTGCCACAGGAACTGAATCGCGAACAGTATCCAACCGCCGGGATCCGCAAAGGTTGTACCCGGGGCTGCCATCCATCCGATTAAACAGGGTAAAGCTCCCGGTATCGCTCCCACCAGCACGGCAATCGAGTTTACTTTTTTCAGCGGCGTGTATACGAAACCGTATAGCAACAAACTGAATAAACCCAGCATTGCGCTGTTGAAGGTGAAAAAATACCACAGCATGATTACGCCGGTAATACCGCATACACCTGCAAAGGTATAAGCCTCCCGTACACCCATCCTGCCACTGGCTA
>DPFD01000042.1:0-11454 GCA_003534175.1 Chitinophagaceae bacterium | reverse complement strand
GGTGCATCAATGCGTCCGTGTTTTTTTCAAGGATCTGATTGATAGCATTGGCAGAACCTGTAATCAGCATTCCTGCAATAAATAATAAAAGAACTAACGCCAGGTCAAACGAAACGCCCGGCACCAGCAGATAACTAATCACCGAACTGAACACCACCANNGAAACTCAAAGTGAACTTGATTAACTGGAAGTAATCCTGCACTTTGCTTGCCAGTACAAAGGAACCCGACCGGCTGCTGGTATTGTTCGTTTCAGTATCCATGATCCTGTTATCGGGAGTGCATCCATCGCACAAAGCCATTTTAACTCCCTACTGCTCCACTTTTTTAATGACCTTTTGATTCATCCGCTCCCACAGGAGTTGTTTGCGGAATGAAATCTTTTCCATCTTTTCCGTAATCGTACGCCCAACGGTGTACTTCCGGTATTTCACCAGGCCAGTTCCCGTGACCCGGATTGATTGGGGTTGTCCACTCCAGAGAAGTTGCCTTCCATGGATTAGGATCGGTTACTTTGCGGCCTTTGAAAATGCTGTAGAAGAAGTTGAAGATGAATAACATCTGAACAGCAAATACTATGATGGCCACAATGGTAATAAATTCATTCAACCCGGTAAACATTTTAAAGGATTCCCATCCTGAATAATCGAAGTAACGGCGAGGCATACCCGCAAATCCGGTGTAGTGCATTGGCCAGAAAATCAGGTACGCGCCAATCAGCGTTGCCCAGATGTGGATATACGCCAGAGTATTGTTCATATACCTTCCGTACATTTTTGGGAACCAGTGGTAGATGCCTGCAAACATTCCGAAGAATGCAGATACTCCCATTACAATATGGAAGTGCGCAATCACGAAGTATGTATCATGCAGGTGAATATCAAGCGCGGCATTTCCCAGGAAGATTCCGGTTAATCCACCACTGATGAACAGGCTCACAAAACCAATAGAGCATATCATAGCCGGTGTGAAACGGATGTTTCCTATCCAGATGGTAGTAATCCAGTTAAACACTTTGATGGCCGACGGTACCGCAATCAATAAAGTAAGTAACACGAAAATAGCTCCGAGGAACGGATTCAGTCCGGTTACAAACATATGGTGCGCCCATACCAAGAAGGCTAGGATGGTGATGGCAAACATAGAACCCACCATGGCCATATATCCGAAAATAGGTTTGCGGCTGTTTACGGCAATAATTTCTGATGCCATACCCATGGCAGGCAGGATGATGATGTATACTTCAGGGTGACCCAGGAACCAGAACAGGTGCTGGAACAGGATGGCACTACCCCCTTCATTCGGTAATACTTTTCCGGCTACTACAATGTCGCTCAGGAAGAAGCTGGTACCGAGGTTGCGGTCGAACAGTAACAACACCGCACCGGATAACAGTACCGGGAACGACAATACCCCTAACACTGCGGTGAAGAACAGCGCCCAGATAGTGAGTGGCAAACGAGTCATGCTCATTCCCTTGGTACGCATGTTCAGGATGGTGGTGATATAGTTCAGGCCGGCTAAAAGCTGCGATACAATAAACAAGGCCATGGAAATAAGCCATAAATCCATCCCTATCTTACTTCCATCAGAAGCATCCCCGAGCGCACTCAATGGAGGATAAACCGTCCATCCTCCACTCGCCGGACCTGTTTGTACAAACAAAGACGACAACAGTACGATAGAAGCTATAAAGAAGAACCAATAGCTGAGCATGTTCAGCAGGGGTGAGGCCATATCACGTGCCCCTACCTGCAATGGTATCAGGAAGTTGGAAAAGGTTCCACTCAGGCCTGCGGTCAATACAAAGAACACAAGGATGGTTCCGTGCATCGTTACCAGTGCATAATAAAAATCAGGGGAGAGTTTTCCGCCCTTAGCCCAATGCCCCAGTAAATCTTCAAGGAATGGAAAAGTTGCATCCGGATAACCCAGTTGCAAACGGAAGATTACGGAAAACAATCCACCCACAAACGCCCAAAAGATACCGGTGATCAAAAACTGTTTAGAGATGGTTTTGTGGTCCATACTAAACACGTATTTTGAAATAAACGACTCATGGTGATGACCGTGATGATCATCATGCGCATGGTGTGTGGTGGTTCCGTGTAACGATACTACGCTGCTCATATTCAAAAAATTAAAAGCCGAATAATTAAGGGTTTACAACTTGTGCAATAGCGGTTTGTGTGGTGTCGGCGGCCGGTGGCGTTGCAGTGGATGGGTCTTTATCCGGAAAGAGTGCATAGTATTCCGGTTTTTGTTTGGCCATCCAGGCATTGTACTCCTCTTCCGTTTCCACAACAATCACGCCCCTCATGGAGAAGTGACCTTTTCCGCACATCTGATCACATGCTATTTCATATACAAAGTTGGGATTACCCGTTCTTTCTTTCATTTGCGCTGTGGTGTACTGAGGTGTAAACCACAGGGTGGTGGGGATACCCGGTACGGCATCCATTTTCATCCTGAAATGGGGTAAACCCACATCATGAATCACATCCTGTGAGTGGATGATGAGTTTTACCGGGCGGCCTACCGGGAGGTGCATTTCAGTGGTACGGATGTCGTCATGACTTTCCGGATCGTTGAAATCAACTCCTAAACTGTTACCGGCAGGTTTGTTGTACAGTTTATAATTTTTCNNATGCCATCTTTTCCGGAATAGCGGATATCCCATCCAAACTGGTGTCCGGTAATTTCCACCATCAGTGCATCCTTCGGAGGATCTCCTGTTATTTTAAACCAGAACTTCAAACCGAACACAATCAACACCGTAAGGGTGATGGCCGGAATGGTGGTCCAGATAACTTCCAATTTATTATTATGCGGGAAGAAGTAAGGCTTTCTTTTATCGCTCTCCTGGTATTTGTATGAGAACCAGAACAGCATAATTTGGGTAATGAAGAATACCACGCCGCAAATGGCAATGGTAACCAGCAACATGGTATCAATCTCCTCTCCCTCAACCGATCCGGAACCCTGCGGGAAGAGGGTTTTACCATAGTACAATTCGTTGCACCACCAGGCGCCAATGAGGCCCAGCACCAGAAAGACCAGCATGAGGAACCCATTGATCTTATTATTCTGCTTCCTGGTTTTTTCTTCTCCTTTCAGGATGCTAACGTATTCGCTGGCCTTGGCGATTTGGAAAACGACCAGGAAAAACATCACAACGATGGCTACCACAAACAAATCTTTCATTTTATAATTTTTTTTTCCGCTCCCCGGCAAAGTTCGTAAAAACCATTACACCGGGTTAATTACTTTTATCTGGGTTAGTATCTGCTTTATTATTAAGTATGATGTATCATACTTTCTTTCAGGAACGGGTTGTTTCTCGGTGTCAGAGAATGCTTGCTCAGGTATCCGCCGGTTGCCCACATAATCAAACCGATGAACAAACAAGGTACTCCAAATTCAAATGGCATCAGCTGAGCTTTATCTTTCAGTGTACCCGGCATTACCATCTGGTAAAAATCTATCCAGTGTCCGAAAATAATGAGCACTGCCATGAAGGTTATCAGTGTCCAGTTTCTTTTCGATCCGCGGCGCATCAGAATCAGCAATGGCGCCAGGAAGTTCACAATCAGGTTGAAGAAGAAAATGCCTTTGTACGGACCGGCCTTTTCAGCGGTTCCAATTCTTTCTACAAAGTATTTGGTTTCTTCCGGCTGGTTACTGTACCAGATGAGCATGTACTGAGAGAACCAGAGGTATGTCCAGAACACGGAGAAGGCAAACATGAATTTACCCAGATCGTGTAAATGCTCTTCGGTTACAAATTCCAGCTGACCTTTATTCTTGAGATAAATCACATACAATGCCATCAGTGCAATGCCGGCTACAAATGTGCTGGCGAAAGTATACCAGGAGTACATGGTGCTGTACCAGTGTGCATCAATACTCATCAGCCACAACCAGGGTAAGGTAGAAGCTACAGAGAGTGCAAACACCACAGTAAACAGAGATGCCCATACGGTGTTGTCCCAGATGAACTTTTTATTTCTTTCATGGCTGGTTTCACCTTCATCGTGTTTCAGGCTCATGGAGCGCATTTTCTTACCGAGCAACCACCACAATACCACTGTTACTACAGAGAATACAGAATAGAATACGGGGTTGAGGAATCCGGCTTTCCCTTTCAGGATATGATCATGGGCAACGTGTTCCTTATCCAACCAATGGTAGATGTCTGTACGTCCGCCCCAAACGATGGTCATTAAAATTACGAGGGTAACCAGTCCCATGATGGGCACTGCGCTTGAAATAGCTTCGGTAACCCTGCGGAAGGCAATCTGCCATCCACCCATAGCCATGGTGGTTACGCACAGGAAGAACATGGCCGCGTTCACTACTAGCAAAAAGTACACGCTGTTTTGCAGCAATACCGCCCAAAAACGCGTACTGTTTTTGTGGTCGCCATGTGCATGGTGAGGGTCAGCAAACGGATGGTACATGATAAACCCATATATCACGGCAATCAATCCCACTGCCAGTAAACCATAGGTCCACTTTTTATAACTCCCCGGTAATTCAAATTGATGGTTCATCTAAATAATGTATTTTGATTTATTACCCTTTTTTAGTTGTATCGGCTGTTGCCGCTGCGGCCGGTGCTGTTGTTGGAGCCGGTTGCAATGTTCTCAAATAGTTAATCACCATCCAGCGCTGGCGTCTGTCTAACTGTGAGGCATAACTGCCCATCAGTCCGCGACCATACGTTAGTGAATGGAACATGGTACCATCTGCCATTCCCGTGTACATCGGCAGGGTAAGGTTGGCGATACCGCCTACTTTACCAGATGTTGCGAGCGGACCCTGACCATCGGCCTTATCGCCATGGCATACTGCGCAATTGATTTGATACAGCCTTTTGGCTTCCGGCATTTCAATCACGCTCATATCCTTCAGAGGATTGGGAACGCCTGCACTCTGGATATATCCTTCCGGAGTATTGGGAACATCATACGGAAACAGTTCACCACGTTTGATGGTTCCGGGCACCGGCTTGGCATTGTAAAAAATAGCCTGCCCGCCGCGCTTCGTTACATCGGTAGTGATAACGGTGGAATCCTGCAACGCATACGTTTCATACGCCCTGCTGTAAGCCATATCGGGCATATATACCCGGCCCGGACTTTCCTTTCCGCCACAACCTACCAGCGTTCCCACGCCGATAACTGCAGAAATAATGCTGATTGCTTTTATTTTTTTCATCCTTTCTAACTTATGATGGTGTTGATTGAACACCACGTTGGATTAATAGCCTTTTTCGTCTTTGTACAATTTTTGTTCACGGTCGTATCTGCCTAACCACCATCCGGTTTCTGCTTCCTGTACATTAATTTCCATAGCTCCTGCATTTTTCAGGAAGGATTGTACTTCATCCGGATTGGTTTTATCAGTACACTCAATAGCCATGATGAATAGATCATCGGTAGCTCTTGGGTGAAAATGATGCTTCTTTACGAAGGGTGCCAGCTGGCAGAGATAGCAGAAGGTGAGTACCATACCTACTGCCGAGAACAGAACGGTTAACTCGAAGGTGATGGGAATCCATGCCGGTAATGCAAAGAATGGTTTACCACCCACATTGATGGGCCAGTCTTTGGTAAATATCCAGGTCATGAAACCCAGTGCTGTACACGTTCCGGTGATAGCGTAGAAGAAACCGGCTGTATGTAAGCTGGTTTCCCTCAGCCCCATGGCGTGATCGAGCCCGTGCACAGGAAAGGGGGTGTACACATCGTGGATTTTATATCCTGCCTTGCGTACATTCTTCACTGCGGGAAAGAGCACTTTCTCATCGTCGAACGCTCCCACAACAAATTTTTTAATTCCTCCGGCCATAATTGTAGCTTTTGCCTTTTATAACTTTTAATCTCTTTTATACTTAGTCATCCGCATTAGTGGTGCGCATGATCTACTTCTTCCTGATAGAACTTTTCAGGATCTGCTTTTTCTATATCCGTCATCTTCACTTTGTAATTCTCGCCACTGGTTTTCAGGATAGACTTAATCTCAGCAACGGCAATTACCGGCATATATTTAGCAAACAGGAAGAAGCATGTAAAGAACAATCCGAACGTACCGAGGTAAAACCCGATTTCCCAGATGGTGGGGCTGTAGTAATTACTCCAGCTGCTCGGTAAGAAGTCGCGGTAGATGGATGTTACGATGATTACAAAACGCTCGTACCACATACCGATGTTTACAATGATGCTCATGAAGAAAGTAACCGCAATATTCCGGCGCAGTTTGCGGCTCCAGAACAACTGAGGCGATACCACGTTACAGAACATCATCAACCAGTAACTCCAACCGTAAGGAGAGAATATATTAGCACGGTTTTCTTTGAACGCATACCACTCGTAAGGGTTTTGTCCGTACCATGCAATAAACAATTCCGTCAGATAAGCACATCCTACAATACTACCTGTTAATACAATCACCTTGTTCATGGCTTCAATGTGGCCAATGGTGATGTAATCCTGCAGGTTCATCACCTTACGCACCACAATCAACAGGGTTTGCACCATGGCAAATCCACTGAAGATGGCCCCTGCCACAAAGTAGGGTGGGAAGATGGTAGTATGCCATCCCGGTATTACGGAAGTGGCGAAGTCGAAGGATACGATAGTATGTACGGATAATACAAGAGGAGTACTTAAACCAGCCAACACCAGTGAAAGGGATTCATGGCGCTGCCAGTGTTTGGTGCTGCCCGTCCAACCAAAGGAGGCTACTCCGTACATCATTTTACGGAATTTGGTTTTAGCACGGTCTCTCACGGTAGCCAGATCCGGAATCAATCCCGAATACCAGAACAAAAGCGATACGGTGAAATATGTTGAGATGGCAAATACGTCCCAAAGAAGTGGTGAGTTAAAGTTTACCCACAGCGGGCCGCGGGTGTTAGGATAAGGCATTACGAAGAAGGCCATCCAAACCCTACCCATGTGCCAGATCGGGAACTGGCCGGCGCACATTACCGCAAAGATGGTCATGGCTTCAGCCGCACGGTTTACACCGGTTCTCCAGCCCTGACGGAATAATAACAGGATCGCGGAAATCAGCGTACCGGCGNNCGAAGATGGTCATGGCCTCAGCGGCGCGGTTTACACCGGTACGCCAGCCCTGGCGAAACAGCAGGAGGATGGCGGAGATCAGCGTTCCCGCGTGACCAATACCTACCCACCATACGAAGTTGGTAATATCCCAACCCCAGCCGATGGTTTTATTCAGGTTCCACTGGCCCGTACCATACGCTACATCCCGGTACACACTGTACACACCAAATAAAAGCAAAGCTACACTGATCCAGAAACCAATGTACCAGAGCCGCGTGGGTTTGGCCTCGATAGGACTGATAATGTCTTCCGTTACCTGGTGATAATCTTTATTGCCATCTACCAGGGGCTCCCGTTGCTGTGATTCGTATTTCAGTAATGACATAGTCTGTTTTAAACTTTTGACACCCGCCACAAGGCTTCGTGCCTGTTTATACTCACTTCAATTAGTTCCTTTTTTTGCCGGACATTTTTTACGGTGTGTCTGCACCGGTTTTTTAGTGGTGGTCGCCTTCTGATTCTACCACTCCAATGTGTCGTCCGGTGTTTTTCAACTTGGCCAGATAATTCACATTCGGCAGGGTGTGCAGTTGTTGCAACACATAGAAGTTACGATCTACCTGCTCTTCGTTGCGAATCTTAAACACATCGCTCTTCTTGTCGTTTACGTTACCAAAAGTAATGGCGTTGGCCGGGCAAGCCTGCGCACACGCTGTTTTCAGGTTACGCACCATTGAAGGATCCTGCTCTTTCTTAGCTTTCAGTTTTCCTTCCTGCAAACGCTGCACACAGAAAGAACATTTCTCCATTACACCTCTTGAACGAACCGTTACATCCGGATTCAACACCATGCGGGTTAAATCGTCGTTCATTTGTACGATGGTTTCATCCAGGTATCCACCCAACATTGGCTGCTGGTTGTTCGGGAAGCTGTCGGCACCATTGTAATCCAGCCAGTTGAAACGTCTTACTTTATACGGACAGTTGTTGGCGCAATAACGGGTACCGATACAACGGTTGTAGGCCATCTGGTTCAACCCTTCGCTGCTGTGGTTGGTAGCGGCTACCGGACACACATTCTCGCACGGGGCGTTATCGCAATGCTGGCAGATCATCGGCTGGAACACCACATCCGGATTGTTCGGATCACCGGTGAAATAACGGTCGATGCGCAACCAGTGCATATCGTGGTAACGGGCAACTTCTGTTTTACCCACCACGCTGATGTTATTTTCGGCAATACAGGCCACTACGCAGGCGCTGCAACCGGTACAAGAGTTCAGGTCAATCGACATACCCCATTTAATACCCGGTTTTTCGTGGTATGGATAAATGGTAGCGTCTTTTTCAAAATCCTTGCTGCCGTTGGCAATGAGCATTTCCAGCTCTGCCTTTGTTTTCGCCATCAGCTTTTTCGGATCTTTTTTGAAATCAGATAAACTGGTTTCATAAATGATCGGACGGTTTTCAGTAAATCCGTGCACCTGCGTTTGAGCCAGTGCATATTTACCTGAAGTTTTTTCTGCCGTTGCAACAGCAAAATTTTGCAGGCTATTATTTGCATATCCCATCAGAGGATATACGTTTTTACCGGCACCGGTAGCGGTGCGTCCGATACGTTCAATGCTTTGATCAGGATTGGCACTTTGGCGGCCATATCCTACAGCCACGGCAATGGTGGAGGGATGAACACCCGGAGTAATCATCACGGGCAATTCCACAGAACGGCCGTTAACGGTAAGTTTAATCACCGGTTTTTCAGGAGTAACTTCGTACGTGTCGGCCTGCTTCTGATTTTTCAGTACATCTAAGTTTACCAGCGTTTTAGCCAGTTCCGGACCCACCATCGCATAGTTGTCCCAGGTTACCTTGGTAATAGGGTCAGGCATTTCCTGCAGCCATGGGTTGTTAGCCTGGCTACCGTTACCCACGCTTGCATTTTCATAGAAGGCAACTTCCAGCGCACCACCCTTGATAGCAGCAATGCCTGATTGCGCTTCTGCCAAACCGTTAGCAGTATACGAAGCAGGGGTTGATAATACTTCCGCGGGTTCTACCACACCATCCTGTAACGCTTTATTGTAATTGTCTTTACCGCCCAGTTTGCCTGTCCAGTAATTTTTAAAGAAGGTTTCGTATTCATCACCCGTTACTGAGGTAGATGCTACAGTAACCATTGCGGTTGTATCACCGGCAACAGGCTGAGCAGCCGATGTTGATGCGCCTGACCACTTCATCAAAGAAGTTTGGAACGGACGTGTTTTAAACAACGGATGAATCAATGGCTGTATCATGCTGATATAGCCGGTTTTTATTTCTGCATCACCCCAGCTTTCCAGCCAGTGATGAGATGGAATAACATATTTACATTGTTCGGTGGTTTCGTCCATGGTACCGTTGAAAGAAACGGTTACCGGCACTTTAGCCATCAAATCACCCAACTTCTTGCCATCGAAATAGCTGTACACCGGATTGCAGTCGTACACCATCAGCGTACCCACGTTACCGGCGGTAAGGTCAGAAACCAGGGTTTGCATATCAGCGTCTATGCCTTTACGTACGTTGAGTGAAACTCCGTGGTTGATGGTAGTACCGTTGGCACCAATCATTTCATTGATGGCGTTTACCACCAGCTGCACGTTTACATCGTTGCTGCCGCAAACCACCAGTGCAGCTCCTTTATTGTTCATCAGTGATTGTGCTGCAAGATCAACGCCTTTCATCAGAGCTGCGTCGAGTTTAGGTGCAGAAACACTACCTCCTAATTTAGACAACAGCGCTAAGGCAATGGCGCCGGTTTCAGAAGGTTTGTGCATGAAGCGGTCATCGGCATTACTACCGGTGAGGCTCATGAAACTTTCGAATTGAATGTGTTGATTCATCTGCACGCGATCCTTGCTTACTTTACGGCTGGCTGCATACTGACGTGTATACTCCACTCCGTTCAGCCAGGAGCCGAGAAAATCAGCACTTAAACTCACAATGGTGCGGGCAGCACCGAAGTTATAGGAGGGGATATGCCTTTTACCATAGCTCATTTCATTGGCCAGCAACATCGCACTGTGGCTCACCGCATCGTATTGTACGTGGCGGCTGCCGGGATACTTAGCCAGGAAATTATTGATCACTTCCAGGGTAGAAGGACTGTTAATGGTTGAGGTTAACAACACCACCTGCTTCCCGGATTGTGCGGCCATCGCCTGAGCTACCATTTTATCCATGGCATCAAAGGTGGGCACTTCCTTAAAGTCGTTTCCGTTCTTCTGCAGCGGGTGGCGCAGGCGGGCGGTATTGTACAAATCAAGCACAGAAGCCTGAGTGCGTGCGTTGGTACCTCCTGCCGTAATGGAAGACAATTCGTTGCCTTCAATTTTTATCGGACGTCCGTCGCGCTGTTTTACGATTACACTGATGGCATCTCCGCCGTTTACGTAGGTAGATGCATAGTAATCGGCCACACCGGGAATTACATTATCGGGGCGTTGCACATAAGGAATAGCCTTTCTTACAGGCGTTTGGCAACTGGCCGCCAATGCAGCAGCAGCGGTGCTGAATCCGAGATATTTTAAAAAGTCACGTCGGGGGGTGGTACCATCCAGTAAACCGCCTTCCTTCACATCTTCCAGCGGCAGCAGGTCTTCCTGAAATTCATTTTCAGCAGCTTTTTGCGATGCATCAGATTCGATGCGCTGTCCGAAATTTCCCCAGTATTTATTTTGACTCATATTCCCCAAACCCAAGCGGGTTATTTAGTGATAAATAAAATGAATGCAGTATCTCTTTAGAACAGGTATTAGTAGTGGCACTTCTGACAGTCTAATCCGCCGATATGCTCTACCGTTACACTATCCATTTTTTTGTTCTTTAAATCATTATGAAACTTCTCATAAATGCCGTAGAATCTGTTGCCCTCGCCGGTTTCCTTGTTCAGGAAATCAACCTTTGTTTCGCGGTGGCAATTCACGCACCAACCCATGCTCAGGTCAGCAAACTGGTACACTTCATCCATATCCTGTACATTTCCGTGACAGGTCTGGCATTGAACGTTACCCACTTTTACGTGTTGGCTGTGGTTAAAGTACACATGGTCTGGCAGGTTGTGGATGCGCACCCACTCAATCGGACGGGAACCATCCGGTAAACCATCGCCGTTGTTATCAGGATTATATTCGCCTTTATCAGGATTCCATCCGGCATATGCATACAGCTTTTTAATTTCAGCTGTACCATTCACTTCACGGCCATCTTCACGGATGATAGGATCTCCTTTGTATTCTTTCACCGCAACGTGGCAATTCATACACACATTTACAGATGGTATGTTGGCGTGTTTGCCTTGCTCTGCACCACCGTGGCAGTACAAGCAACTGATTTGATTTAC
>DPFD01000182.1 GCA_003534175.1 Chitinophagaceae bacterium | reverse complement strand
ATTGAAAGCGCCGGTAAGTTTTCCTATTTTCGACCGAGGGGTTTGAGGGAATGGTGGACCCCGGGGGAGATGCCCCGAATGGGGTAGTTGTTGTTTTTATCTATTCTGGCCTTTCCCTGCAATTGTTGGTTCAATATACTCCGTAATTCATGCTTATCAATTGATTTAATAAAACTCATTACCCTGTTTTACCCACGTATGGGGCATTGTTAGCGTCCGTAATTTTTTTTATTTTCGAAGTGGGGTTTGAGGGAATACCGGCCCCGGGGAGGAGTTTTCATGGTGTTCCTCTATGCAGTTACTTTCATCTTTTGAGTATCCCCATCCTTCATAACAAACTTCCATTCACGCATGAATGATTATCATGAATTTTCTCAGAAATGTTAACTGTTCCTGTTTTGATGTACACTACGAGCAATAACATGAATCATTAGTGCCTGTTCGTTCATGTACTTTCAGGTACTATGAAAAAACCATGAACCCTTGGGTAAAAACACATCCCATGCACCTTTCGTTGCTTTTACTTTTGTATCGGTGAGGCGGATAGTTTGATCAGCAGCCATGCACAAACCGTTCAGCTCAACCGGTGGAATAATCCGACACAGCACCCCAACTGAAGGTAGGCTAATCAATTCAACCGTACCATTATGAAAACTTTTTTATGTTTAATCCTGTCCGTGTTGATTGTGTTTAACACGGTAGCCGCACAAACCCCATCTGCGCATCTCCAAATATTTTGTAACTCATCAGGAGCGGCAAACATGGATTCAGAAGCTATTGGAGCATTGCACAATGAAGCAGTAACTTTCGTACTAAACAATACGTATACACGAAAGGATATGACAGAATCGGAGCTAGTTAAAAACTTCAATGAACAGTTTGTTCGGTTTTTTGAATCGAAAGGCATCAGCGTGCAGGTAGTGTTAAAAGGAAGTCTCGAACAGGTGCTGCAGGAAGAATCGTATGCTGTTTGTATGCAAACCGAACGTTTATCTCCTGAAGCCAAATCCATGGCCTGTGCCCTGCAACAACACATGGAAGAGGTGGCAGCCGGAAGGTATGGCGTAGATGAATTTGTATTGAGGATGGATGCCCTTCGAACAAAAGCCGGTGATTTAACCAATGACAGTGAGCGAATGTTGTGCAGCATGACTGCCTCCGTTGCGAAGCATTCTGCCCTGTTTTGGAGTAAGTATTCCGATATGTATTACCAGCAATTTCATTCAGTGCTGAGTAACTCAAACAATGGTAAACGAGGCCCCGATATGGAGGAGGAATACCTGAACCATTCTTTCCTACCGCAGCAACGGGTGCGTTGGTGGGCCTTTGCAGCATCAGATTTGTATGGCGCCTGGAACTGGGGAAGGTTTGGCGGTTATGGTGGTGGGTTAGCCGGAGTGGTGGCATTAGGACTCACAGGTGCAACGTGGCATTCGGGCAGTAGCCTGATTACCCAGGCAGCGTATAATATTTTTAAATAATTTTCGGTGTATGATTCAGCGTTGGTATAAACGATACATGAAGTTTTCGCGCCAAAACGCCTTCGTTTTTTATAGCATGCGCATCGGCGAAACCATACTGGTGGCCGGGATGGTTTCGTGGTTGTTCAAACTGAACCTGACTGAAACTGTGATTATCATTGTTGTGGGAGTGATACTTACGCCCGTGGGATATGCCTTTTCAAAACAGAAAAAGAAACCGCATCAGGACGATTGATACAGCAATACCTGCCATGCCCGGTCAACCTGTTGCTGATCCAGTAAAGTGGCAGCATGGCGATGTAATTCCTGCTCCATATCCTCGGGGTTTATCGAGAAGTACTGCGCAATGTGTGTAACCTTTTCATCTGTGAACGCAGGATCAATATCCGGCACTGATTGTACATTGGCTAACTGCCCCAGGTGGTTGCCTGTGAGTAACTTACTGTTACGGATAGACGCCGGTAACTGATCTATTCCTATTCCAAGGTTTGTATTGGGTTTAGCTACTTTGAACAGGCTTTGATGATCTACCTTGCAATACCAGTCGCCACCCAGCCGCGCTACGTGTTCAATTTTTTGCTGGTCTATCTTCCCGTTTTCATCCAGGATGCTGTCATCAATATGCATCACCAGCACTTCACAGATAACCAGGTTGCCCGCGCCTCCGCCCGTGCCCAATGGTTTCACTTCGAGCACGCGGCATTCCATTTTTATTTTACTTTCTTTCACCAGTGGCGGACGAATCATCTTGCTTTTCAACTCCGTAAATCCGGCCTTTACAAATTCATTCACTTCCTTGCTGTACTCACAACTGGATAGCGACACCTGTTGTACCATATCATAGTCTACGATGTTAATGGCTACTTCAGGTACTTCCAGCACGTTTTCCAGCGTGTGTTTGGTGGTGTTGTCGCGCACACGGCGTGCCGGAGAAAAAATTACAATGGGTGGGTTTGATGAAAACAGATTAAAAAAACTGAACGGACTCAAATTCACCCGTCCGTTGGCATCTATGGTAGAGGCGAAGCAAATAGGCCTCGGGGCGATAGCGTGTTGCAGGTAGTTTTGAGCATCCTGCGGTTTCAGATCTTTTAAAATGAGTTCCATAAATGGTTGTTATCCCTGAGTATGTTTTTTCAATGCAAGAATCGAGAAGTCAGAATCTTCTTTTACTATGGTATTAGAAAGCGTGCCGAGGCCTTCAATATCCATTTCCACCACATCGCCGGGCTGAAGCCATTGTTCCTTATAATCAGGATTATTGAGTTTGCCGGTGCCGTTTAGTTCAAGGAAACAGCCGGTACCCACGGTACCACTGCCAATTACATCGCCGGGCAACAGGTTCACTCCGTAACTGCAACGTTCAATAATTTCTGCGAAGGTCCAGTCCATATCACCAATATTACCACGACTCACTTCTACGCCATTCACGCGGCATGTCATGGGCATATTCCATGATTTCCCCACATGACCGGTTTTGGCCGGAATTTCCAGATGGGCGAGTTCATCCAATGTTACCAGCATAGGCCCGATAGCGGTAGCAAAATCTTTTCCTTTGGCCGGCCCGAGGTTGAGTTTCATCTCTTCCATCTGTAAAGTGCGTGCACTCATATC
>DPFD01000139.1 GCA_003534175.1 Chitinophagaceae bacterium | reverse complement strand
ATATTAAACTCCAGGGTGAGGTCGCGTATGAGTTGATCAATTACCATAGACGTTTGCGGGTCGAGGCCGGAATTGGGTTCATCGCAGAATAGGTATTTGGGATTAAGTACAACGGCCCGGGCAATACCCACACGTTTTTTCATACCACCGCTCAACTCTGCCGGGAACTTGCGGTTGGTTCCTGTAAGGTTTACACGCTCCAGCACTTCGTTTACGCGCTTAATTTTATCTGCCATGGATTGTTTGGTGAACATATCCAGCGGGAAGCGGATATTTTCTTCTACTGTTTTACTGTCGAACAGGGCAGATCCCTGAAACAGCATGCCCACTTCTTGCCGTAAAACCTTTTTTTTCTCGGCGGTCATTTGAGTAAAGCTTACCCCATCATAAATAATTTCTCCGGCGTCAGGTTCAATCAACCCTACGAGGCATTTTTGCAACACAGTTTTACCACTGCCACTGGCACCTATAATCAGGTTGGTTTTGCCGGTTTCCATCACGTGGCTAATTCCATCCAACACTATTTTTTCACCAAACCTCTTTTTTAAATTTTTGAATTCAATCATGTTAGTATGTTAGAGTAAGAGGGCTGCCAGAATATAATCAGCCAATAAAATCAATATACAACTAATAACCACTGCTGAGGTGCTGCTTCTTCCAATTTCTAGTGCTCCTCCTTTTACATTATATCCATAATAAGAAGGGATGGAACTAATGATGAAAGCAAAAGTAGCGGCTTTAATCAATGCAAACGTAACGTTGAAGGGCACGAATCCTTCCTGCAGGCCGCGGTCGAATGTTTCTACAGAGAGAATGCCTGCCATGGATCCGGCTAAACGCCCACCGTAAATTCCCAATACCATAGCGATGATTACGAGGATGGGAATGGTGAGGATAGCTGCGGCAATTTTGGGAAGGATGAGATAGGTTTTGGTATTGATACCCATGATTTCGAGGGCATCAATTTGTTCACTCACCCGCATGTTCCCGAGCTCACTGGCAATTTTACTGCCCACCACACCGGCCAGTACAATACAAACCAGGGTTGGCGCGAACTCCAGGATAACCGTATCGCGAACGATTTGTGCAATAACGGTTTTGGATAATAACGGACTTGTTAACTGGTATGCTGTTTGAAAGGTGCTCACCATACCGATAAAGACGGAGATGATGGAAACGATGCCAAGAGAACGGATACCGATATCCGAACATTGGTGCATGAATTCTTTCCAGTACACTTTCGGGTTTTCCGGGCGTTTGAACATGCCCCGAATCATTAGTGCATAAGAACCGATTTGGCTGAGTATCTTCATGTATACGTAATCGTTAGTTACTTCAATTTATTTTTGAATTGCTTTTCTTTTCCACCATTTACTCTTCTTGACAAACTCACGCGTATCGGTTTTGGTTTTTGATTGTGCATCAATCACCGCAATCATTGTCATGTTAAATATAGAACGTATTGTGCTACCCAGTTGCAGTACATGCACCGGTTTTTTTATCCCGAGCAGGATAGGGCCGATGCTGTCGAATCCGCCGAGTTCCTGCAGCAGGTTATAGGCAATATTACCGGCCGCCAGGTTGGGGAAGATCAGGGTGTTGATTTCGCCCTGAATCAGTTCAGTGAAAGGATAATTTTCTTTCAGGATTTCTTTGTTGAAAGCCAGGATGCCCTGCATTTCACCATCGCAGATGAGGGTAGGGTCTTTTTTCTTTACAATCGCCCGGGCTTCTCGTACCAGATTCGATTCGGGGGAGTTGCTGCTTCCGAAATTGGAATAAGACAACATGGCTATACGCGGGATGATATTCAGTTGTCTTACTTCCTTTGCAACCAGCAGGGTAATCGCTGCCAGTTCTTCGGCGGTGGGGTTGAAGTTAACGGTAGTATCTGCTAAAAACAACGGGCCTTTCTTGGTAAAGACGAGGTACATCCCTGCAATCTTGTTCACCCCTTCTTCCATTCCAATGATTTGCAGGGCTGGGCGAATGGTGTCCGGGTAATTTCGGCTCAATCCGCTGATCATACAATCGGCTTCACCGGTTTCAACCATCATGCAACCAAAGTGGTTTCGTTCTTTCATCAGCTTGATGGCTTCGTAACGGTTTACGCCCTTTCGTTGTCTTTTAGCAAAAAACAGTTCACCGAATTGTTTTCTTTTTTCTTCGGAGCTGTCTGTTTTCGGGTCGATGATGGGAATTCCTTCCAGGTCGATGGAATTATCCGCAGCAATTTTGCGGATTTTATTTTCGTTCCCTAACAGGATAGGGTAACCTATGTTTTCCTCCAGGGCAAGCTGTGCGGTTTTGAGAATTTTGATATTTTCTGCATCGGCAAACACCACGCGCTTCGGGTTCTGACGTGCTTTGGCACCCAATGCGCGGCTTAACTGATTCTCGAGTCCTATGCGGCTGTTCAGTTCACTTTCATAGGCATCCCAGTCGGTAATTAATTTTCGGGCCACACCGCTTTCAATGGCGGCCCTTGCAACGGCCGGGGCAACGGTGGCGAGTAAACGCGGATCGATGGGTTTAGGAATAATATAATCGCTTCCGAAAGCCATTTGTTTCTGGTTGTATGCAAGGGTTACAATATCCGGTACGGGTAAACGCGTGAGTTCAGCCAAAGCCTTTACTGCCGCCAGTTTCATAGCTTCATTGATAGAAGTAGCGCGAACGTCGAGCGCTCCTCTGAATATATACGGGAAGCCGAGAACATTGTTTACCTGATTGGGATAATCGCTTCTGCCGGTAGCCATGATCAGGTCTTTTCTTACTGCTACTGCTTCGGGGTATGTAATTTCCGGATCGGGATTGGCCATTGCAAACACCACCGGGTTTTTATTCATACTCCGGATCATATCCTGCGACAATACATTTCCTACGCTCAACCCAACGAACACATCGGCGTTCTTCATAGCATGTTCCAGGGTATAGTGGGCATACTTCGCGTCTACACAAATATGTTTTTTTATATGGGGGATATCGGTGCGGCCATGGTGCAGGATACCGTTGATATCAAACACCATAAAGTTTTCAGGCCGGGCACCTACGGAGATGTACAGGTTGATGCAGGCCATAGCGGCAGCACCCGCACCATTCACCACTATTTTTGCTTTGTCAATTTTTTTCTTTTGCAGCTCCAGAGCATTCAATAAGGCGGCTGCAGAAATGATGGCCGTTCCGTGCTGATCGTCGTGCATCACCGGAATTTTACAATGCTTCTTCAGTTCATTTTCAATGTAGAAACATTCCGGTGCTTTGATATCTTCCAGGTTGATGCCGCCGAAAGTGGGTTCCAGTGCCTTTACAATGGCCACAAATTTGTCCGGATCTTTTTCATTGATTTCAATATCAAACACATCAATATCGGCGAATATTTTAAAAAGCACCCCTTTACCTTCCATTACCGGTTTGCT
>DPFD01000152.1:19819-21477 GCA_003534175.1 Chitinophagaceae bacterium | reverse complement strand
CGAACGCCGCTCCTACCAGTCCGAAATTTTTTGCCCTGTTTTCATGGGTGCTGATGTCGGCAATATAGGCAGAGGCCGTGGTAATGCTCGCTCCGGTAATACCGCATAAAGCCCGGCCCACAAAAATCCACCCCAGTGTGGGAGCCAGGGCCAGAAACAAATAATCTACTCCAAAACCAAACAGGGCGATCAGCAACACCGGCCTTCTTCCGTAACGATCGCTCAATGCCCCCAGCACCGGTGCAAAAACAAACTGCATCACCGCATAGGTAAACGTGAGCCACCCTCCAATGCGCGAAGCTTCACTTACGGAGGTATGCCCTAAATCCATAATCAGCGCCGGCATGATGGGGATGATTAGCCCGAGTCCGGTTACATCCAGCACCAGCGTAATGAAAATGAACAAAAGGGGTTTATGGTTGCGATTCATAAAGGTCGCAAAGGTATAATATGTAAAGGGTTGATGAAGTGTGCCTGTTGAAAAAAATGACCAACGGAAATGCCGCGATGGTTTTTAGTACAACCACTATCTCTATGTCAGAAAACCGAAAGCTGCTGTACTTTTCATCCAAAGAAAAAGTAACGCCCGAACTATTTCCTTACGGCATAATGGTGATTACGCCCTGCACATTGGGATGCTGTTCACAGAAATAGGGAATGTTGAGCGGGGCCTGTACAATGGTATCGGGGCGATAGTAAAACGTTTGATACCCTTCCAGCGGAATGCGGAAATAGGAAGGATCCATGGAAACCACGGTATGCAGTGAATCGGTTGAATTCACAAAACGAACAGCGCCGCCACCATTGGTAATAATAACCGATTCGGGGTTAAATGTAGTATCGGTAAGGATGATATGTTTAGCCGGCAAATCGCCGCCCACGGGGTTGTGCTCCGTATCCTTATCACATGAAACCAGTGCTGTTGCACATCCAACCAGGGAAAAAAGGAAAAAAATCTTCTTCACACCAAACATTTTAGGGCACTAATTTAGTCTATTTCAGCGTGGGAGACAACTTTAATAGAATGAACTGGCCACTCCCCCTATGGTTCATGCAACTACACCTGAATCATCGAATTGAAAAACAGACTTATACATGGCCTGAATGTATTGTCCGGCATTGGCTGGCTTAACATCCTTTTGGATAAACAAAGCCTCTCACCGCTTTTCATAATATACCCCATTCTCAACTTCTTCAACCCATGGATAGCATGTACCTTTGCAGCATGTTCAAATACCTGGAAGATTTAAACGGTCCGCAACGAGAAGCCGTACTCCATACCGATGGCCCTTTGATGATTATTGCCGGTGCAGGCAGTGGAAAAACAAAAGTACTCACTACACGCATTACGCATTTGATGGCAGCGCATAAAGTGGATGCATTCAACATCCTGGCGCTTACGTTTACCAACAAGGCCGCCGCAGAAATGAAGGAGCGGGTGGAAAAAGTGATGGGCANNCACAGTGTATTTGCACGCATCCTGCGCACGGAAGCACCCAAGCTCGGTTATCCTTCCAACTTTACCATTTATGATACGGATGATGCCAAGAGTGTGGTGAAAGCGGTGATTAACGAACTGGGACTCGACGATAAAAACTATAAACCCAACACCATTTACAACCGCATCTCCTCTGCCAAAAACAGTTTGGTGCGGGCAG
>DPFD01000152.1:7625-19800 GCA_003534175.1 Chitinophagaceae bacterium | reverse complement strand
AGTTGATTCAGGAAGATGCGCGTACCAACAAACCGATGTTTCATCAAATCTATCTGCAGTATTGCAAGCGTTGTTTTAAAAACGGGGCGATGGATTTTGACGACCTGTTGCTGAACATGCACACACTCCTCACGCGGTTTCCGGAGGCATTGAGTAAATACCAGCATAAGTTTAAATATATTCTGATTGATGAGTATCAGGATACCAACCCTGCTCAGTATGAAATTGTAAAATTGCTCGGGGCCATGCATGAGAATGTGTGTGTGGTGGGAGATGATGCCCAAAGTATTTACAGTTTCCGCGGAGCTACCATTCAAAACATCCTGCAGTTCAATAAAGATTATGATGAAGTAAAGGTGATTAAGCTGGAGCAGAATTACAGAAGTACAAAAAACATTCTGCACGTAGCCAATCAGGTAATCTCGAACAATAAAGGACAGATAGAAAAGAAGTTGTTTACTGATAATGTGGAAGGAGATAAAATCAATCTCATCCGCACGCAATCAGACAACGACGAGGGCCGCATGGTGGCCGATACCATACAGGATTTAAAATTACGTAAGCATTATTTCAACCGCGATTTTGCCATCCTTTACAGAACCAATGCGCAAAGCCGTTCGTTTGAAGAAGCGTTGAGGCGCATGGGCATTGCCTATAAAATTTACGGAGGCATGAGTTTTTACCAGCGCAAAGAGGTGAAAGATATGCTCGCTTACCTGCGTGTAGTGGTAAACCCGAATGATGAAGAAGCACTGAAGCGCATCATCAATTATCCTGCGCGAGGTATTGGTAAAACCACCATCGAGCGGGCTATTTTAGCTGCCAACATGAATAACATTTCCATGTGGGAGGTAATTACCAAAGCATCAACGTATGGCTTCAAAGCCTCTACCCTGGAAGCGCTGCAGGATTTTGCTACCATGGTGCAGATGTTTCAAAGTGAGCTGCCCAAAAAGAATGCCTATGATGTGGCCTTTATGGTGGGCAAGGAAACCGGGCTGGTGAAAGAGTTGTTTAATGATAAATCGGTGGAAGGATTACAACGGTATGAAAACGTACAGGAGTTACTGAACTCCATCAAGGAGTTTACCGAAACACCGATGAATACAGAAGATGGCGAAGTGGGAGAAAAAGATTTGGGGGCGTATTTGCAGCAGATTGCGTTACTGACTGATCCGGCTGAACAGGAAGAAGATGGCGATGTGGTGAAACTCATGACCATTCACGCTTCTAAGGGACTGGAGTTTCCGGTGGTGTTCGTGGGAGGTTTGGAAGAAACGATTTTCCCCAATGCAATGTCAATCAACACCCGCGAAGAGCTGGAGGAAGAGCGTCGTTTGTTTTATGTGGCCGTTACCCGCGCCAAGAAATTATTGTATCTGAGTTTTGCGAATGCGCGTTACCGTTTTGGTCAGCTTCAGCAAAATGAACCCAGTCGTTTTCTGGAAGAAATCCCTCAGGAGTATATTGATTATAAACTGGCCGGCTCCTCTGCACGCTCACAAAACGCCAACATGGGCAGTGCGTATGAGCGTATGCAGCGCGGATTTGCAAAGCCTTCCTCTCCCAAACCCCAGGGTAGCAATGTGTACTCGAGCCTTTCTGCCCGGCCCAAAACTGTAGAACACGTACCCACTGAAAATTTTGTGGCGAGTGATTTAAAAGAACTTCGTGCCGGACATAAAGTAGAGCATTTGAAATTCGGATTTGGAGAAGTAACTAAAATGGAAGGCGCTTCACACAATCCTATTGCCACTATACAGTTTAAACTGAACGGAGAGAAAAAAATCATGCTGAATTATGCTAAACTGAGAATTGTGGAAGATTAATAACGGTGTGGCATAAACGCATTGAATTTTTTTATTCGTAACACCTCTTTCGTACGTTTGTTTCCGTTGTATTAAACCGGCGTTTAATATAAGTTCTTCGTTATTTGTATATGCGCATGGTCATATCAAAAAATGTATCTTTGTCTTATGAATAATGGTTATTGGCTCGAACAGTGGAAGGAAGTTGAGTTTGATTTTGAGTTTACCAATAAGTACCGATTGGAAGTATCGAACTGGGGTAGGATACGTACGTACACGAAACTGGGTAGCGGCCGTATCATGAAAGGTTCTATGAGTGAAGGATACCGCATTATTCGACTGAAGTTTTACAAACCGCGCGAACCTGAACTTGAAGTACAATTCAAAAACGAACAAAAAGAAGTAGCTCAACTGCTGGCAAAGAAAAAGCAGTTGGTGAAAGAAAATGCTTCTGAAGAAGAAATCAATACCCTCACACAACTTTATGAGGAAAAGAAAGCAGCATTAAGTAAGGCATTTGTAAAAGACCTGTCCCGTCGTACCATGCACTACCATGCACTGGTGCACCGTTTGGTAGCTACCTATTTTCTGCCTAAACCTTCTCCCGATGCCAACATCATCGCGCATCTGGATTACAACAAACTGAACAACCGCGTAGATAATCTGCGCTGGATGACAACAGAAGAAATTCATAAACACCGGGTGAATAGTCCGAGTGTACAGGCAGAAATCAACAAGCGAAGATTAAGATTAACGCCCCCGCATAAAAACACCAAACTCTCCGTAACAAAGGTGATGCTGCTCAAAAAATTACTGAATGAAAACAAACCCATCAAGCAGTTGGTGAAAATTTTCAAAGTAACTGAAACGCAGATTCTTCGGATTAAGCGGGGAGAGAACTGGGCTGATGTGCAAGCCGCGAAATAATTTTTATCATTGAGTTCACACCCGGTTGAATGTTGGAGGATTATTGATGGCATCGATTTGTGCTTTGTATGTTGAAGGCAGTAGAAGTGTACGCACCCAACCATCCATTTTTATTTTCCGGCTGAAAGCGTAAAGAGGTACAGCAGGTGCCAGCCAATGCCTGGAGGAGAACCCAAGCAGTTGCTTCACGTGCGCCGGTACTACAAGCTTTTGCGCTTCAATCAGTATGGCATACCGGGCACTGCCCAGATGCTTTTTGTATTGTTTAAACAGGTCTGTGGTAAAGTGGCTGTTTTCGAGATGATTGATTAAGTGTGCTTCACGCACCGGCAACCATTCGCTGTAGGTATCCGGTAAATCTTTCACCTGCATCCTTGTGCCCAGCCGGTAAAAAACGTTGTACACTTCTTCCTTTTCGTGTACAGACAAACGCCTGTTCAATAATTCGTACGCTGCAATGGAATAATGAATCAGCATAAACAATACATCACGGTATGCCCATTCGGGGATGTGGCTGCCGCGTTTTTCTTCCACTGATGAATGAATGTGATGGATGGTATCGATGGTTTTCAGGGCCACCTCTTCAGGAGCAAACACTATATTTCGTGCATACCTTACCGTAGAGAAGAGTCGCCCTATCGGATCGGCCGGTAATTTGCCCGTAAAGTAGAGCCAGTCTACCGCTTTGTTGAGCGCAAACTCTGCCGCGGCACCGGCAAAAATAAACAGCACGGTATCGCTGCTGCCCCAGATTTTTCTGACGATGGAATCATGTGCTACAAAAGGTTTCATAAATAAATATCCTGGTAATTTATTTGGGCTTACCATTGCCACATGACGCCCTCAACAATCCCTGTGCAGGGAGTTTATACCAATCCCGGCTGAATGGTTATGCCCTGGGGTTCAAACAACTGTAGCAACTTTTCCGCATACCCTTCTTCCCTTCTGAACATCACTTCCTTTACCCTGCCGCTTTGCAGGTGTAAACGCACCCCGCATTCGAGTTCATTCTCCGTTTCAATTTTTTCAGCAGACTGAATGCGACTCATCGGAATACGATTCCTCCAGGTAAACCTGAACAACCAGTTAAATGCATACTTTAAATGAGGGTACATCCAATACAAAAATATAGCTGTCCACACCACTGATTGAAATGTTTCAAAATCTGATTCTGCTTTTCTGTCGGATTCTGACCACCACCATCGCAAAACAATAACCAGCGTAAGCAATATAAACGAATGGTAACGGTACCGACTATCATCTTCGCCAATGAGTCTGTTAAAAATCAACGTATCCTGCTTCAGTGTGATAGTGCCTGTAGTAGTTTTAAATACCTGCTCTTTCATATACCTAACATTTTCTCAGATTACCTCTGTGAATATACCCATTTTTCCCGACACCCGTTTCTGATTCAGACCAACGGTACAACCGTTCTGAAAGTGAGGTTGATGCGTGGTTGCAGCACTTTTGTTGTTTTAGGCATCTGATGTTTCCAGTGATGTTGCGTAACCCCTTTCATTTCAAGTAAACTGCCATGTTCCAGTACAACTGAAAGGGTTTCACCCGTAGTTCGGTGACGAAAATCAAACCGGCGCGCTGCCCCCAAACTCAGTGACGCAATAGAGGCATGCCGTTTCATTTCGGGTTCATCATCGCTATGCCAGCCCATGCCTTCATTTCCGTGATGATACAAATTCAACAGGCAACTATTGTACGTTGATCCGGTAATTTTTTCTGTTAGTGCTTTCAGTGCCAGCAAGGCGGGCGTCCATGGCAATGCATACCTTGTTAACTTACCGTACGTATATGCAATACCGTTATCACCATACCATGCCGTCTTTCGCCGGGTAATCCATTCCTTTCCATAAAGCTTCACCACATCTTGTTTCCACTCAATTTCATTCCACAACACATCATAGTATTGCCAGGCAGAAGCTTCATCCAGCACCCTGCCATAATAGTATGCATCCCCCTCTTTGTGCAACAGATTATTCATGTGGTTTTTCTTACAAAAGGTAAACGCCTTCCTCACGTAAAGCTGTTCGCATGGCCTCGGGCCAGATGCTTACCTGCACTTCTCCGATGTGTTTTTTTCGAAGCATAAACATACAGATTCTCGACTGACCAATTCCTCCTCCCATGCTCTGGGGCAACTGACCTGAAAGCAACTGTTTATGATACAGCAATGTACTTCGTTCTGTGCAATCCTTTTCTTTCAACTGACGCACCAAGGCCAGTGGATTCACACGAATGCCCATTGATGACACTTCGAATGCACACTCCAGCACCGGATGCCACAGAATGATATCTCCATTCAAGCCGGGCAGTCCTGATTCAGTGGGGGTTGACCAATCATCATAATCCGCCGCGCGACCGTCGTGCGCTTCTCCGTTCGATAAAGTGCCGCCTATCCCCATAATAAACACGGCACCATATTTACGTGCAATAGCTGCCTCGCGTTCTTTCGCTGTTAAACCAGGATACTGTTGCAATAGCGTTTCTGCATGAATAAAATGAATCTGATCGGGCAATACAGGAGTAACAAATGGATACCGGAGTGCCGTTTGCCTTTCGGTTTCCTTCAATGCTTCATAAATCTGCTCCACCGTATCCTGCAGATAGGTTACGGTTCTTTCAGGCTCGGTGATATGCTTCTCCCAATCCCACTGATCTACATATACAGAATGCAGGGGCGACAACTCTTCATCCGGCCGCAAGGCGCGCATATCCGTCCATATTCCTTTGCCTGCTTCAATACCATATTCCTTCAACCGCATCCGTTTCCATTTGGCCAGCGAATGTACCACCACTGCACGATAAGGGCTCAATGCCCTGAGCGGAAAAGACACGGGTTGCTCCACTCCGTTTAAATCGTCGTTAATTCCGGTATGTTCCTGCACAATCATAGGCGCTGAAACATAGGTGAGGTTAAGTTTTTTTTCCAGCGCCCCGGAAAAAGTAGATTTTACAAATTGAATGGCTGATTCAGTCTGAAGTTTTTCTGTTGTGTTCATGATGTGTTTTTTAGTGGTGAATAAAAAAACCCGCCAATCAGGCGGGCCTTGTGTTACAACAAAACGATCGCCTGTCAGGGTGATGCCGGATTGTTATTATTATTATTTGAATATTGAAGTGTTGTACGCATGGTTGTTTGTTGATCGACATAAAAAAACCCGCTCTCATCAGGCGGGCTTCAAATATTTTGTTGGATGAATTGCTATACGCCCCCTGTAAGAACAGTTGTCCGGTTAAAATTATTATTATTATTGAGCATAGAGTGGTTCATGTGTTCCGGTATTCTTTTTTTGATTTGTATGGTGAATATAAAGCAGAAATTTTTAAATCAACATTTTTTTTCAGGCGTTATCCTCCTCACCCATCGCATCAGTTCAGTTTCTTAAAAAAGTATTTGATGTTGTTTTGTTCTATCACCAGTTCTTTCTCACTGCTTTCCAGCACATTGAATTGCTGGTTGTATTGCTCTCCGGAAATAGCCAGTACGGTGCCTTTTTGTTCAAACTGTACGGAGTAGGTTTGATTTTTACCCTGCACTACGGTAGTTGCCGTGCCCGACCATTGGGTGGCGTGCCACACAGAATCAACCGACAGCGACCGCAATGGTTCATGTTTCTTTGGGAGTTCACCGGGGGCAGACTGAGTTCGGTACACTCCCCATTTTCCGGGAAAGTGTGCTGCGTTCAAAGCAACAGGCTGGCTGTATTCTTTACGGCTTATCCGGGTACGTTCCGCTTCTTCCCAATAAAAGGAATTTGTCTTTTCCAACACGCGCCGGTAATCCCCATCATCGAGGGTGAGTTGAGACGCCGTTTGTTTTAGTACCTGATAATCATCGCCCGCCAGCGATATGATATTGCCTTCCAATTGAGTCAGTCCTTTCATGGTCATAGATCTTCCCAATCGTACCGAAACCGAATCCTGCTGCAAAAAATGCACATACAAAGTATCTGAAAATGAAACCGCCTTTCCCTTAGAATCCATTCTACGGGTTTCCTGCCATTTTCCGTTAAAAAGGGAAGCATTGAGTGTAGTGGTTTTGGTTGGAGGCTGTTTCAGGGGGATAGGATCCACGCCTTTTCTTTTAACACGCTGTGCGTTAGCATACGTTCCCAAAAAGACGGAAAGCACACACAACCAGGTTATTTTGAACATAGGGTTAACATTTAACGGGATATAAGGTACACATTTGGCAGTTGAAAAACGAAGAATTCTGTTAAAAAATCAGCTCCACATTACATAAAGCTTAAAATAAACCGGAAAGCGGCAAAGGCTGCCCGATGTTTCGTAATTTTGCGGTGGAAGAATTAAAATCTTTTATTATGATTAAAACAGGCAATCCGGTAATCAGCATTTATACAGAGATGACGCCGAATCCGGAGACGATGAAATTTGTGGCCAATAAATTATTATACCCAGGCAAAAGCATTGATATACCTGATGAAGAAAGTGCCAAAGCATCTCCGTTAGCGCAGGAGTTGTTTACTTTTCCCTTCATCAAATCCATATTTATCGCCAGTAATTTTGTAACGCTCACCAAAACATCAGAGGCCGAAGACTGGCAGGATATCATTCCAACCATCAAGCAGTTCCTGAAGAACTACATGGAGGAAAACAAAGTAATTGTAAACGAAGAGTTGGCGGCTACCCTTAAAACAGACAGCAGCAATATTGTACTGGCCGACGATGATGATGTGGTGAAAAGAATTAAGGAATTGCTGGAGAACTATGTAAAACCTGCTGTGGAAATGGATGGTGGTGCCATTCAGTTTAAGAGTTATGACGACGGTCGAGTAAACCTGGTGATGCAGGGAAGTTGCAGTGGTTGTCCTTCGAGTATGATCACACTGAAGGCCGGAATTGAAGGCATGATGAAGCGCATGATTCCGGAAGTGAAAGAAGTAGTGGCTGAATCAGAATAAACCTGTTCAATGAAATTGAGTGAAGGCTGTCATTCCCGGCAGCCTTTTTATTTATTTTTACCGCATGGATGCTCCTGCCACAATCTGGCAAACCTTTATTGATTCTGTTCAGCGCGCCAACCTGTTGGAGTGGATTGCGGTAATTACCGGCATCATCAGTGTATGGCTCAGCAAGCGCGAAAATATTCTCGTGTATCCGGTAGGGTTAGTGAACACGATGATTTACTCTTATTTAAGCCTGCAGGCTCATTTGGCAGGAGAAGCCGCGGTGAATGTGTATTATACCATCATGAATGTATATGGCTGGTATTTATGGAGCAGGAAGTATGAGGCATCCAAGCGGCCCGTTTGGAATATCCGTTTCAACACTGCAGCGGAACAACGACAAAGCATCGCGTTTTTTCTGATATTGTATGTGGCATTGTTTGCTGCACTCACCTACATGAAAAAAGCGTTCTGGCCCGGTGCTATTCCCTGGGCTGATGCGCTGGCGAGTGCTGCCGCGTTTACTGCCATGTGGCTGATGGCAAGAAAAAAAGTGGAGAGCTGGATTTACTGGATCATTACCAACATCGTATCCATACCGCTGTATTTTGTGAAGGACATGTCGCTCACCAGCGTGTATTACTTCATCTTACTCATAATGGCATTTTTCGGTTGGTATTCCTGGAAACAAAAAGCCCACAGAGATACAACGCATGTATAAAGTGGTTATTATAGGACCAGAATCAACCGGAAAAAGTTCACTCGCCCGGTCTTTGGCAGCCCATTTCAATACGGGCTGGGTGGAGGAATATGCCCGTGAATACCTACTTACTAACGAGAAGGAATATACGTACAAAGATTTGTACACTATTGCCATGGGACAACTGGCGCTTGAAAGTAAAGCCACTGCTGATTTAACGAATAAACCCCTGCTGTTTATCGACACGGATTTACATGTTATTCGGGTTTGGAGTGAATTTGTGTTTAACCGGTGCGACAACCGCATCCTGCAACACATTGCCCGCCGGCAGTACAACCTGTATCTTTTATGCGATACCGACCTGCCCTGGGAAGCGGATGCACTACGTGAGTATCCTGACCTGGAAACCCGACGCCGATTGTTTCATTATTATCATGATACCCTGGTGCAGCAATCCGTGCCTTTTGAAATAATCCATGGCACAGAAAGCGCAAGGGTTCAACAAGCTATCGAAGCGGTAAAAAGGTATTGTCCGCATGTATAAAATACAGGCATCAAAGCGGGATTGAAATCAGCCGCACGTCAAGAGAATGTATCCACCGAAAATTTCTTCCGTCTCATCGGGCCTGTATCACTTTCTGAATGGCGGGATCGCCCTCCAGGTTGTTCATCTGGCGCAGTAATTTAGCTGAGCGTTTAGACACATAGTTACTCAGCGGCTTAACGGTATATCGTTTAGGGTTGGGCAATGCCGCAGCAATTCGCGCGGCCTCCGTATCGGTTAACTGTGATGCGCTTTTATTAAAATACCTGCGGGCCGCAGCTTCTACACCAAACACCCCTTTGCCGGTTTCTGCCACATTAAGGTACACTTCCAGGATACGTTCCTTGGGCCAGAAAAGTTCAATCATAAATGTAAAATATACTTCCAGCCCTTTTCTGAAAAAACCTCCACCCTGCCACAGAAAAACATTCTTAGCGGTTTGCTGACTGATGGTACTGGCGCCCCTTCTTTTATTCGGATTTTTTTCGTTGTACTTCATCGCCTTGCGGATGCTTCGCATATCAAATCCATTGTGTTCGGCAAACAACTGATCCTCTCCTGCAATCACCGCCAGCTTAACCGACGCGCTCATCTCATTATAATCTACATAATCTCTTGCCAGTCCGTTTCCCGAAATCCAGTTACTCAGTTGGGTGATGGTTATGGGTGGGTTCACCCAGCGTAGGGCTATGATATATACAAACTGAAACACAAACAGGTATAGGAATATTTTTTTGAGGATACGCCACATATTTTTCGTGTATGTATGAACGTTATTATTCTTTACTAAACAGTACCCCGGCTATCAGTGCCACTGCAAAAACCACAAATAAAATACCTGCCGCGCGATTGATGATGATGATATTTCTGTTGGTAAGTTTTCTCCTCAGTTTACCGGCCAGGTTAATCTTTAAGATATCCGCCAATACTGTAATTGAAATACATAATCCGAAGATGACGAGCTTTTGCTGGTTAGTATTCTGGATGGTTTGAGCGGCTGCGGCAAACCACAACGCAATTACTCCTGGGTTCAGGGTATTAATGAAGAACCCTGTAAGAAACAGGCGGATATGTGTGGATTTACCAATCTGTACGCCCGCATCCAACTCTTCCTTGGTGTGATACTTTTTAAAAAACAGATAATAAATCCCTAAAGTCATGAGGAAGATTCCACCGAGTAAACCAATGGTGGTTTTATAGGCATTGAGCTGTCCGAGGAGGCTGCTGAAAAAATTGGCGGTCAGTATCCACAATAAATCACTCAGCCATACACCAGAAATAAAATAAAATGCCGGTGCCAGCCCGTAATTAATTCTCAGTTTAATGAGTGTAAAAATTACCGGGCCTACAGAAAATATCAGGGCCAGCCCCAGAAATAGTCCTGTTAGTACCGCATCTGTCATAATTCATCCAATATAAAGCGTCTGCACGCGCCAGACAAATGTTTTATGATTTAATCGTTGAAAGATATTGCTGCCAGTCGGCCAGCATCGTTCCCTTCAACACCCTTGGAAACTTGTGTTGTCCGCCCACTTTGCCTTTAGATTCCATGAAACCCAGAAAAACCTTTTCGGGTAAAACGGTTGCCATAACGGCTTTCAGCGCATGCCGGCGTTCCACATCATAATCGTCATTCAGTTTTTTCAGTTGTTCATCGATGCGCTGAATGAGCAAGTTGGAATCTACTTCATCATCGGTGGCTATATACCAGTGATGGGCAAACGAAGTTTCGTAAGGAATACCCGTTACCGTAAACTCCGGAATAGAGATGTTCAAATCAGCAGCCACGTTGGCAACTGCTTTGTTCATATTATCCACACTCAGGTGTTCTCCCACTAAACTCAGGAAATGCTTGGTACGTCCTGTGATGATGATTTCGCAGCGCTCCTTGTTTACAAAACGAATGGTATCACCGATGGCATAGCGCCAGGTACCTGCGTTGGTGCTGATGAGTATGGCGTAATCCTTATCTTCCTCTACTTCATGTATCATCAGTACTTCTGCGTGGGGCAGCAGGTTACCGTCTGCATCAAAATTTCTCTCATCAAAAGGCACAAACTCAAAATAGATGTTGTTGTTGATTACAAGCTGCATGCCGCGTGTATCAGGCCGGGTTTGGTATGCCAGAAATCCTTCGCTGGCCAGATAGGTTTCAATATAAATCAACGGCTTGCCCAATAACTTTTGCAATCCCTTCTTATAAGGCTCCATGGCCACTCCTCCATGCACGTATACTCCAAGGTTGGGCCACATTTCGTGGATGTTGTTCAACCCGTAACGTTCAATAATTTTCTCCATGCACAGTTGCAGCCANNNNCCACAATGAAACCAATATCCCAGTTGGGCGCGTTTTCTACAATCTCTTCAATTTTTTCGCTCCAGTCTTTAAGGCGTGCAATTTTCTTTCCGGGCTTATACAGTCCTAATCCTAAAAACCAGAATGGAATATTCCGTTGCTGAATGCCGCTCAAATCTCCTGCATAATAGGTGGGCCCTTTCTGCAATTCTGTGCTGCCGCCAATCATCAGCCAGCCCTTCCCGATAGATCGCGTGGGTAAACTTTCATACCGGCGCAGGGTAAGCAATTGCCGGAAACTGGTGATGGTATTGCTTTTCAGCAGGTCTTTCGTAATCGGAATGTACTTACTGGCCGCTTCACTGGTACCACTGCTCAACGCGAAATAACGGATAACCCCGGGCCAGCATACATCCGGACTACCCTCGAGTGTTTTGTACCACCACTCTTTATAAATGGTTGAATAATCATACGTTGGCACCAACTCACTGAATGCCTTTCCGGGATGCCGGCTCAGTAAAATCTCATCAAAGCGATGAGTCTGGCCAAACTCAGTAAACCTGGCCTTCCTCAGCAACTTCTTCAATACCTTCAGTTGCTGACGCCTGTTATCCAGCACCGGCAGGTTCAGCGCACGCGCTATATAATCAGGAATTTTAATATCAATGATACCCATTCAGGAAATGTATTCGGACAAATATAAAATAATATAGCCCTTGATGTTTCAGGAAACATTGCAAATGAGCCACATCCGCTAAAACAACTCCACGAATGGTACCGGTTTATTCATAAAATTGGGTAGGTTTGTCGGGTAAAAAATTTAGACAGATATGAAAAAACTTTTCTTGTCGCTTGTGTTGATAGCAAGCTTATTTAAAGCCCGGGCCGATGAAGGTATGTGGCTTCCGATGTTGTTGGGCCAGCAGGTGTACAACGATATGGTGAAAAAAGGATTGAAACTCACCAAAGAACAATTGT
>DPFD01000152.1:0-7576 GCA_003534175.1 Chitinophagaceae bacterium | reverse complement strand
CAAAGGGTTGATATTTACGAACCACCACTGCGGTTACGGAGCTATTGCTGCTGCCAGCAGTGTGGAGAACAATTACCTGCGTGATGGGTTCTATGCTAAAAACATGGGCGAGGAAATTAAAACCGCGCTTACGGTGCAGTTTCTGGAGCGCATTGAAGATGTTACCGAGCAGGTTGAAGCTCAACTAAAAGGTTTGAACTGGGAAGAGCGCTCTAAAAAACTCCAGGATGTATATAAAAGTATCACCGATAAAGTACGTGATGAGCAAAATGGTGTAGCCGGACGTGTGTACAGCATGTTCAACAACAACCAGTACATCATGTATGTGTATAAAACCTACAGGGATATCCGCCTCGTGGGAACACCTCCCGAAAGCGTAGGTAAATTTGGTGGTGATACGGATAACTGGGAGTGGCCACGCCACACCGGCGATTTTGCCATCTTTCGTGTGTATATGGCACCCGATGGTAAGCCTACCGAATACAATGCGGCTAACATTCCATTCCAGCCAAAACATTTTTTACCGGTGAGCCTTAAAGGTGTGAAAGACGGAAGTTTTGCCATGATTTATGGTTATCCCGGTGGCACCAACCGTTACGAAACCAGCATGGGTGTTAAGTTGAAGAATGATATTGAAAATCCATCTCTGGTGGCACTGCGTGATGTTCGCTTGAAATACATGCACGAACAAATGGTAAAAGATCCTGCGGTAAAACTGAAGCTCTCCTCAAGTTACGCGAGCATCGCCAACTACTGGAAATTTTTCGACGGTGAAACCAAACAACTGAAAAAGTTTAAAACCTACGAACAAAAGCAGGCATTTGAAAGTCAGTTTTCGCAATGGGCAAAAGGCAAACCGGAATATGAATCCATCATGCAGGAGTACATCAAAAACTATGCAGCCTGGACGCCGTACGCCAAACACCGTCAGTACATCCGTGAGGGTGTTTTAGGTTCTTCACTGGCTTCACTCGCCGCTTCTATGGTTTCTGCTGAAACGGCACTGATGAAAGAAGGTGCTTCTGAAGCGGATATGAAGAGGCTGAAAGACGGACTGGAAAGGGCACGCGGCAACTTCATGAAGAATGCTGATTTCCCGAGCGATGAAAAAATTCTCGCACACACCGCCATGATGTTCTACCACGACATTGATAAGAGTCAGCAACCTTCCATCGTATTTGAAAGAATTGCTGCTTACGGTAAGCTGGATGAATTATCAACTTTCCAGAAATGGGCGAAGGATGTGTATGCACAATCTATGTTTGTAAACGACGCCAAGTGGAAAGATTTTGTCAGCAACCCAACCGTGCTGGCCTTGCAATCAGATCCTGCCTATCAGTACGCTGCCACTCTCACCAAAAATTACAACGAAAAGTACGGTGACCTGTACACGAAGTTTGTGAGTAAAAACAATGAACTGGCGAAGAGCTACATGAAGGGTATCATGGAAATGAATCCGGATGCCGTGAAGAAGATGTATCCTGATGCAAACTTCAGCATGCGCGTGAGTTATGGCAGTGTGAAAAGCTATTCTCCAAGAGATGGTGCACACTATGATTATGTAACCACCAGCAAAGGAATACTTGAAAAATATATTCCCGGTGATTATGAGTTTGATTTACCTTCCAAACAAATTGAACTTCTGAAAAATCGCGATTTTGGCCAGTATATCGACAAGAAAAGAAACGACCTAATCATTGGATTCATTACCAACAACGACATTACCGGTGGTAACAGCGGAAGTCCTGTGATTGATGGTAAAGGAAACCTGATTGGACTGGCATTTGATGGTAATTATGAAGCCCTTAGTCATAAAATTGCATTCGATAAAGACCTCAACCGAACCATTTGTGTGGATATCCGCTACGTATTGTGGTGTATCGATAAACTTGGTGGTGCTTCTAACATTATTGATGAACTGAAGATTGTGAAATAACACAATCGGTTATAAACAGAAAAGCTGCATTCAAAAGATGCAGCTTTTTTTATGCTTTGTTTTACTCCTTATGCCTTGGTTGATTTCTTTATTTCGCGGCTGATAAAAATATGATCGGCCAGTCGTGTACTGATAGACGAACGTTTACCTTTTACTTCAATTTCAAGAATGGCATCGAAGGGTTTGCGGGATATTACTTTCAGCGGACGATTGATGGCGATTCCTAACCCGTCTACATACTGCAAAAACTCAGAGGAGTTATCACTCACCCCCACCACCATACCTGTTTCACCTTCGGCAATATCGTTCAGTGTTTTCTTTTCAACCAGCTTAAATTCGCCATCCGCACGCGGAATCAAATCACCATGCGGATCGTATTTGGGATTGCCGAGGAATGCATTCAGCCGGTCAATCAGCTTCGGGCTTTGAATGTGTTCCAGTTGTTCCGCCACTTCATGCACTTCATCCCAGGTAAACCCAAGTTTTTCGTAAAGGAAGGTTTCCCATAAACGATGCTTCCGCACAATCTCCATCGCCATTTTCTTTCCCTTGCGGGTAAGTGTTGATTTTCCGTACTTCTCGTACTCAATCAGTTTCTTCTCCTTCAGCTTACGCAACATATCACTCGCAGTGGCCGGCTTCACCTCAAGCTGTGCCGCAATTTCATTGGTACCCGCATCGGTTTTACCCACCTCTTCACAGGTGAGCCGGAATAAGGCCTTCAGGTAATTCTCCTCAGTAATACTTAACATCTGATAAAGATAAAACAAGTTCTGCTGAAAACTTTTGTTAGATTAGTCTAACTTTGCTAATATTGCCAATCGAACTATGAAACATATATTGTACTTACTTTTAACGCTGGGCCTGACGGTGGGTGCCCGGGCATCGCACCCGGTGAACGATACCCTTCCGTTACGGAAAGATTCGATTCAAAGCATAGATGATGTAGTGGTTACCGGCACCATGAAACCGGTAAGAAAACTGGAAAGTCCGATCCCGGTTGAAGTATACGGACAAACCTTTTTAAAAAGCAATCCCACCCCCTCACTATTTGATGCCTTGCAAAACATCAACGGTGTTCGTCCGCAACTGAACTGCAATGTGTGCAACACCGGAGATATCCATATCAACGGATTAGAAGGGCCGTATACTTTGGTGATGATTGATGGCATGCCCATCGTGTCGAGTTTGGCGAGTGTGTATGGCTTGTCTGGTATTCCTAATGCGCTGGTAGACCGTATTGAAGTCATTAAAGGACCCGCGTCTGCATTGTATGGCAGTGAAGCGGTAGGTGGCATCATCCATGTAATCACCAAACATCCGGGCAAAGCCCCACGCATACACGCAGAAACCATGGGCACCAGTTGGGGGGAATTCAATGCGGATATTTCCACAACTTCAAAGAAAGGAAGGGTGAGGCTGCTACAGGGGCTAAATTATTATCACTACAACCAGCCCACAGATAAAAACAATGATAACTTCACAGATGTTACACTTCAACAGCGTGTATCCGTATTTCAGAAGTGGGACATTGCCCGGCGCACACCGGATAAGGTGCTGCAATGGTATGCACGTTATATGTACGAAGACCGATGGGGTGGCGAAATGCTATGGAAGAAGAAACACCGCGGTGGCGATGAGGTGTACGGCGAAAGCATTTACACCAACCGGCTGGAACTTACAGGCATGTACGATTTACCGCGCATAAAAAATCTCAGGCTGTCAACTTCGTTTGCCCTTCACCGTCAGAACAGCTTTTACGGAACAACCTCCTTCAATGCTACCCAATCTACCTCTTTCACCCAGTTAACCTGGTCGGGCGGAAATAAGCGGCATCAATGGCTGGCGGGATCAGCCCTAAGATTTCAATACTATAAAGACAACACGCCCGTAGAAGCCGATGCAAACTTCCGGCGAACGGTTCGGCTGCCCGGCGCGTTTATACAACATGAATTTCAGTTTCATCCAAAGCATACCCTGCTCACGGGCTGGAGGTTTGATTATCATTCGGTGCACCGCGGCATCTTTACACCCCGGCTGGCATACAAGTGGAAACCTCATGCCATGCACCTGATACGTTTCAATGCCGGTACGGGCTACCGTGTGGTAAACCTTTTTACCGAAGACCATGCAGCCTTAACCGGTGCCAGGAAAGTAGTGATTGAAAACGCACTGAAGCCCGAACGTTCCCTGAATGTAAACCTCAATTACATGAAACAGTTTCTGCTGTGGGGCGGACACGGATCGTTTGATATAACGGGATGGGTTACACGATTTTTTAACCGCATCACAGCTGATTATGACAGCGACCCCAACCTTATCCTGTACAACAACCTCAGCCGGCACACTACCGGAAAGGGCGTAACACTCAATGCGGAATACAGTAGTCCACGCCAACTGCGTATAAACCTTGGCGTTACCCTGCAGCACATACCCGATGCCACAGGACGCCAGCAGATACTCACCGAACGGATAGGGGGCACCTGGCTGGTATCCTTCCCCACGGGGAATAAAAAATTTTCCTTTGATTATACCGGCAACGTGTACGGACGCATGCGTGTGCCCCTGCTGGGCCCGTTAGACCCCCGGAGCCCCTATGCGCCCGTATGGAGTACCCAAAACATACAGTGTACCTATCAGCCCAACCCTCAGTTTTCCGTATTTGCCGGCATCAAAAACCTGCTGAACTTCACTCCAGCCCAACGGGCTCCGTTTATTATTGCCCGGGCACATGATCCGTTCGACCGGCAGGTGCAGTTCGATGGCAACGGACAGGCCTTGGCCACTCCGGAAAACCCATACGCACTCACCTTCGATCCCAATTATGTGTATGCGCCCAACCAGGGCATTCGGTTTTTTGCAGGCATCCGCTGGCGCACTAAAAAATAATTTTCCAGGCAGACAAGTCACATCAAATGCAATAGGGTAGCCGCATCCGCCTGAAAATACCCTGTCTGAATGAATTGTTAAAGCCCTTGTTCCCCGTTTGGGGCATTGCAAATTCGGGATATTCGTTTTATATTGTGAGCAGGTTTGAATCTGTACACCCTATTTTGAAATCACCCGGAAATCTGTCTTTCCATCAATCCTGTTTAACCGCTTTGTGTAACCTTTGAAAGTTGCCTGCACACAGTTCAAGCCTGTGTATGCAGCGTAGATTTATTATCACACAAAAACAGGAAACATGACGATTCAACACACTTTCTATATTCAGCAAGAACCCGTATCTGCCCATATTACGCCCGAAGCAAACCGTATTCAGCAATTGTTCAGGGTTACCTTCAGCAACGGATACGAAAACATCTTTTTTAAAGATGTTGAAACCGGCCGGTGGGTAGAAGAAGATCTTGGATTCACTGATCTGGCCTCACAGGTAGGCATAGCCGCCATGCCATTTGCACGTCAACCCATACATGTTCCCAAAGTGCTAGTATGGCATCATGAGAATTTCCTCGGGCATTACGTAACCTTTGGTTTCTATGCATACGAAACCGAATCCAACCGCCAGTATGAGGTGTACCATCAGAACAAAAAATACCTGTTTACTTTAGTACTGAACGATACCGGAGCCTGGCAGGTGATGGATGCCCGCAGCCATAAAATCCCCTATCTCGACCAGGCCTTTCTGGATGCCGTGGTTCATATATTACCATTATACGAAGAAGATTATTATTGATTGGATACCTGCAGTTGATTGTACAGCTCCATCCTCCGAAACCCGCAATTGGTGTGCATCGTTGTATCTGTATGCCTTAGGCCATTGTGTATGATTTCAATCATTTTTCATAAATTAGTATCCGTTACTCCAACCTAAAAGTTGACTGTATGGAAACGACCATTCAAATCGACCCTCAGGTAATTAAGACCTGGCAGGAGGAAAATTTAAATCAGGATTCACTCCGAGTGAAGTTACAATCATACGGTTGGGAGGAGGAGCGTATTGCCCAACACCTCAAAGCGTACCTCAAGGCGCAGTGTGCGAAACGCCAGTTTGTAGGTTGCATTCTGCTGGCTTCCGGTGCATTGCTGGGATTTATCAGCTGTGTACTGACGCTGATGAATGCGGCGCCGGGCATGTTTCACATGATTTTATACGGATTGACCTCGCTGGCCATTCTGCTGATATTTTTCGGGCTTTACTACATATTTGAATGAGCAAATGCAGCATCAGTGCTTGCCGATAGTTTGGGGCTCGTTCAAGGTTACGTCTGCCACAGGCTTCTCTACTGTTTTAATCCATACCGCATAACCGGTAGGCTGAATTTTACCTCCATGATTGGTGGCATATACCTTGGTAAACACCGCGCCCAGGTACAGGATGGCGGAACTGTAATACACCCACAACATAATAATCACCACAGAACCGGCAGCACCAAACACGGTGGCCAGGTTACTGTTGCTGAGATAAAAACCAATCAGCATTTTTCCGACTAAAAAAAGAACGGAAGTAATCAGTGCACCGATGATTACATCCCTCCATTGTATATAGGCATCGGGAAGTACTTTAAAAATGGCTGCAAACACAATGGTGGTAAACAGCACCGACATGAGGTTGTCGGTAATAAACAACATGGTTTCACCGGAGGTGCCCAGCCAGGTATTGAGTTTCATGGTTAAACCTGCTACGAGGGCGCTCAAAACCAGTGATACCATCAGCACGAATCCCAGGCTGATGATCATAGAAAAAGAAATCAGCCGGTCGATGATGATTTTCCACCAATGCCTGGTGTGGATGGTTTTTAATCCCCAGATTTTATTCAGTGAATCCTGTATCTCCGCGAAAATTCCGGTAGCTCCAAACAGCAGAACACCTATGCTGATATAGGTAGCAAAGGAAGTGTTTTCACTGAGGTGGATGTTTTGTATGGTTTGTTCGATTAACTTGGCCGACTGGCTGCCTACTAGTTCGTGCAGTTCGCTATACACCTCACCCCGCATAGCTTCTTCGCCAAACAGCCAACCGGTAAGATTGATAACGATAACGAGTAGGGGCGCGATTGATAACGTGGTATAATAAGCCAGTGAGGCACTGTACTTGATTACATTATCGGCTAAGTATTCCAGAAAAACCTGCTTGTTNNTATTTTAAAAAAACATGGAGTTTCTTTTTCATTCGATGTAAATAGGTAATGGAAATTTACGCCGAAAATGGATACAAAGTCGCAAGGCGGCCTTTTGTTCGGCTTGTGTTTTTTTGTTTTGGGTTGAATGGGTAAGGGTTAAAATTAAAGTGGTAATTGTTTTCCTGTATATTCTGGTTTATGAAGGTTAATCAGCGAGGCCATATAAGACTCTCTTGTTCCTTTTTGTACGCACAACTTTCCGAAGGAAAATCAGCGAAGCCAAAATAAAATNNACCCTCCGCCGCGGCGGATATCGGGCAACATCGATTGAGCTTCTGTACTACTGTAGTGCCGGGCAGCGGAACAAGGGTACAATTGTTATTATTCAATAATTAAACAGAAAAGGCCCGCTTAGTCCTTAGCGATAGCAATATTTTCCACAGGAAAATCAGGGAGGACAAAATAAAATAAAAATGCATTCAGCACAGACGGGCCCCTTATTTATGCTCATCTCTTTAAATCATGGGTTGGGTGGAGGAGATTCGTCTGCGAAGATTTCTAACTTTTCCAAACCTTT
>DPFD01000256.1:1286-8510 GCA_003534175.1 Chitinophagaceae bacterium | reverse complement strand
TGCGTTTCAGTACCCTGTTGAAATTCCCGGTGTTTCCAACATCAACTTCCTGAAAACGGCGATGAACGAGATCAGGGCATACAAAGGACTGGAACCGCTGGATGCCAAATCTTTCCTGAAGCTCAGCAAAGAGAAACAACAACTGGTGGAGTTTGATGCCAAACTGGTGAACCGTTGCCTGAACGAAGGCTTTTCGGGTGGAGAGAAAAAACGCAACGAAATATTTCAACTGGCCATGCTGGAACCACGGTTGGCCATTTTAGATGAAACCGATTCCGGACTGGATATTGATGCCTTGCGCATTGTGGCGAATGGGGTGAATGCCCTGCGTTCGAAAGACAATGCCTTTATTGTGATTACACACTATCAGCGCTTGCTGGATTATATAGTGCCCGATTTTGTACACGTGTTATTTGATGGAAAGATCATTAAATCCGGTACCAAGGAACTGGCGCTGGAACTGGAAGAAAAAGGATACGACTGGCTGAAGGAATCAGTACATGCACCCACCGTTTAAATTGAATACAACACATGACACCACAGGTAACATTACCGATATACGACGAATTGCTGAAAGATTTTGCAAAGCTGGAACTGAAGCCGGAGCATGAAAGCATTCGTTCGAAGAGAAAGAAAGCCTTAGAGTTATTCAAACTAACGGGATTCCCTACCCGAAAACATGAGGATTGGAAATACACAGCGGTTACCCCTTACTTACAGTCTGACTTCCGTACCAACGGCTCTGTACCCGTAGCGCCCGTTGCCGTTGATTATTTGAAGCTGGCGGCCATACCCGGACTCGATTGTTACCGGGTGGTTTTGGTGAATGGGGCATTGCAATCTGTAGATGATGCGTTGCCCCCGAATGTAAAAGTTCGCTCCATGGCTGAAGCGCAGGAAGATGCGGGTTTACTGAAGTATTTCGGTTCGGTTTCGGTGTTGGATAAAGCCCCGTTTGCAGCGTTGAATACGGCCTTGTTTGCCAATGGTTTCTTTCTGGAGATTGATGCCCAGGCGAACCTGGAAAAACCGATTCATCTGGTGCAGGTATTAAACAGCGATGCGCAGGCATTTGTACAACCCAGGAATCTGGTAGTGGTGCATACCGGTGCAAAGGCAACGGTTATTGAATCGGTGGTATCTACTCCTGGAACGAAAGTGTTCGCCAACAGTTTAACCGAAGTGGTGCTGAAAGAGAATGCGCACCTGCAGCATTATTTGTTGCAGATGGCTGAAAAAGACACTCAGTTGATTCAGCAAAATGATGTGAGTCAGCAACAGCACAGCGTGTACTCAAACTACACCTTTTCATTGCCGGGATCTTCGCTGATCCGCAACAACCTGAATGTGGCGCTGGATGCACAGCAAACAGAAACGCATTTGTATGGTTTGTACCTTGGCCGTGGCAACCAGCTGATTGATAACCATTCACTGGTTGATCACAAAATGCCACACTGCAACAGCAATGAAATGTACAAAGGTGTGCTCATGGATCAGTCTACGGGTGTTTTCAACGGTAAAGTATTTGTGCAGCAGGATGCCCAGAAAACCAATGCCTTTCAGCAAAACAATAACCTGTTGCTAAGCGATGAAGCAACCATCAATTCCAAACCGCAGCTTGAAATTTTTGCTGACGATGTGAAGTGCAGTCATGGTTCTACGGTAGGTCAGCTGAGCAGGGAATCTATGTTCTATCTACAGTCCCGCGGCATCAGTGAGCAATCAGCGCGAGCGATGCTGGTGAATGCATTTGCCTTTGATGTAACAGAAAAGATTGCTATCCCGCAGCTGGAGAAATTTATTAATCAAAAAATTACCGCCAACATACCGGCGTTGAATTAAATGGAAAACGGAACAGCGCATACACCACTGCTGAAAAATATCGCTCAGGTTCGTCAGTTGTTCCCGATTTTACAATCCTCTGTTTACGGTAAGCCCCTGGTGTACTTCGATAATGGGGCCACTACTCAAAAGCCATTGCAGGTAATTGAGGCGATGGATACGTACTATCGTGAAACGAACAGCAATGTGCACCGCGGCGTACACTATCTCAGCGGAAAAGCTACGGATGCTTTTGAAGCTGTGAGAAAAAAAGTGCAGCGCTTTCTCAATGCGGCTCAGGAGCATGAAATTATTTACACTTCCGGTACTACTGCGGCAATTAACCTGGTAGCGTCCAGTTTTGGGAAGAAATATGTGTTGCCCGGAGATAACATTATCATTTCATCTATTGAACATCATGCCAACATTGTGCCCTGGCAAATGATGGCCGAAGAGCGGGGTGCGTCGCTGAAAATTATTCCGATGCTGCCCAATGGTGATTTGGATATGGCAGCTTATGAATCCTATCTGGATGATAAGGTGAAACTGGTGGCGGTGAATTATGTATCCAACGCCCTGGGTACGGTGAACCCCATAGAAAAGATTATAGAACTGGCACATCGGAATGAGATTCCGGTGCTGATTGATGCCGCGCAGGCTGTACAGCACATGCCGGTAGATGTGCAGCAGCTGGACGTAGATTTTTTGGTGTTCTCCGGTCATAAAATGTATGGCCCCACCGGGATAGGCGTGTTGTACGGAAAAGAAAAATATCTGGATGCCATGCCTCCGTTTATGGGAGGTGGCGAAATGATACAAACCGTTACTTTCGAAAAAACCACGTATCAGAAATTACCGTTTAAATTTGAAGCCGGTACTCCGGCGATAGCAGAGGTGATAGGGTTGGGAGCAGCTATTGATTTTATAGAGTCTGTAGGTATTGAAGCCATCAACCGTTATGAAACGGAGTTGCTGGCGTATCTGATAGAGGCGTTGAAATCCATTCCCGGATTACGATTCGTAGGAGAGCCGGAAAAAAGAGCCGGCGTAGTTTCCTTTTTAATCGGCCAGCATCATCCTTTTGATGTGGGAGAAATTTTAGATAAGCAGGGAATAGCGGTACGAACCGGACACCATTGTGCGGAGCCGTTGATGCGTATTTTTAATGTACCAGGCACGGTGCGTGCTTCTGTTGCTTTGTACAATACAAAGGAAGAAGTGGATGTGCTGGTGCGTGGATTGCGCAGGGCTGCTGATATGTTGGGATAAATGCATGTTATGACGATTAACGAAATACAGGACGAAATTATCAGTGAGTTTGAAATGCTGGGTGAATGGATGGATAAGTACGAATACATCATTCAGCTTGGGAAGGAATTGCCATCGATGGATGAATCGCTGAAAACGGATGACCGGTTGATTAAAGGTTGTCAGTCACGGGTATGGTTACACGCAGATTACTCGGATGGATTGCTGAAGTTTACGGCCGACAGCGACGCGCTGATTACCAAAGGACTGGTAGCCTTGCTGGTTCGGGTTTTAAGCGGACATACTCCTCAGCAGATTGCGGAAGCAGAGATTTATTTTATTGAAAAAATAGGATTGCAGAATCATTTATCACCCACTCGTGCGAATGGGTTGTTATCGATGTTGAAGCAAATGAAACTCTATGCTGTGGCCCTGGCAGCGCAAAATAAATTATAATGGAATTGTCACTGAGAGATAAGGTAGAAGCGGCGTTACACGAAGTGTATGATCCGGAAATTCCCGTGAACATCTGGGAATTGGGGCTGGTGTATGAGCTGAAGTTAGATGGAAACGTGGTTTGGATTACCATGACCCTGACAGCTCCTGCGTGTCCCGTAGCCGGAGATATTATCCGGGATGTGCAGGATAAGGTGAAAGCGATTGACGGGGTGGAGGATGTGCATGTACAACTCACTTTTGATCCGCCCTGGACCAAAGAGATGATGAGTGAAGAAGCACGGCTGGAGTTAGGGTTTATGTAATGCAGGAGTGGAGATTGTGTGAGGATGTTTGTAGTGGTATATAGTTAGTGTGTCGATTCTTCTTGTGACATGCGAATAATCCCCAATGATCATTATTCCCACCGCTGTGAGTTATTCGATATGATGCCTCACGGTTGAATATGATTTACACTAACTTCAACCCATGAAATATACTTTTCTGGAAGTAATTGATATCTTGGGCGTAATGGCCTTTAGTATTTCAGGTGTGTTTGCTGCCATGGAAAAGCGTCTGGATATTTTTGGTGTGTTCATCATTGCCTTTGTAACCGCTATGGGCGGCGGTACCATTCGGGATTTGCTGTTGGGTAATACACCGCTGTTTTGGCTGACAGATAAAACCTTCGGGTGGCTGGTTTTTTCAAGTGCTGTTGCAGCCATTCTCTTCAGAAAATATTTAAGCAATTTCCGAAAGACCTTATTGTTGTTTGATTCCCTGGGGCTCGGACTTTTCACCATTGCCGGATTGCAAATTGCTATGCGGTATGGTTTGAGTTCTACTGCCTGTGTCGCGATGGGTACCATTACCGCCTGCTTTGGAGGCATATTGCGCGATATCACCCTGAATAAAATTCCGATTATATTCGAGAAGGAGATTTATGCTTCAGCCTGCATTGCAGGAGGAGTGGTTTACATGTTGTTACTACAGACCACGCTCATTCGCGAGGTAGCGGATATTATCAGTATTTGTGTGGTTACCTGTATCCGCCTGCTGGCGGTAAGGTTTGATGTGCGCCTCCCTTCACTGTACCGCAATCCGTAATCGTTTTTGTATCTTTGTTCTATCAAAATTGTTTGTCATGGAAATGAATCATTCTTCTTTGCCTGATCCTCTGGATTCTTCATCCCGCAAGCCGGCTGATCCGGATGATCATATCCATTCAGAACCATCTGATGCGCCTTCGCTCGACCCGGATGAAATGGTTCGTGCCTTTCCACCTGAACCGGAACTGAAAGGAATGGAAGATCCGGATGATTTGATTCATCCACCTGCAGAGCCTGATCCGGATGAACAAGGTTGATGCACCTTCAACGGTTAACTGTTTCCCATTGTGGTAGTTCAGGTATTGCCATTGTGGAAGATAAGCATACATGCATCCTATTCACTTGGGAATTATGAACAAGTTGAAGTAATGATGAAATAACGTTTCCTCTAGTTCTCTCCTGCCAGCTTAATGCCCGTTTTTTCCAGCGTAATTTTTCTTTCCTTGTACAGTTTTCCTACTGCCATTTTGAAAGTCTTTTTGCTCATGCCGAAAAAATCATAAATATCTTCCGGGTCTGATTTGTCGTAGTAAGGAAGATAGCCGTCATGTGCACGCAACAGTTCAAGAATTTTTTCTGATTCAGGATCGGTGCGTTCATAGCCTTTGGTACCTGCTGCCACATCTATCAGAAAGGCATCACCGGTTTTATTCGGTCTGATTTTTTTGATGAACCCGGTGAAGCGGTCGCCTGCAGTGATGTTCCGGTAAATGTCGCTAAAATGCAGTACTCCGGTGTGAAGGTTATTGATGATTACCACATATCCAATATCGGTTCTCCGGTATACCAGCAGAGAAACCGGGTCGTTTTCTTTAACGGTCAGCTCATTGTTCTGTAAAAACGAATCTACTTTTTCAGTAGCGGCTACACGCCCCGTTTGTTCATCCACATAAATTTTTACGAAGTATTCCCCTTTCGGCATCATCTTACTGATTTGCTGCGATTGGGGAACAAACAGGTCTTTCATCAACCCCCAATCCATAAAGGCACCCTGTGGGGTAACCGAGGAAACCCGCAGTTTTACAATATCTCCCACCACACCGTATGGTTTTTGGGTGGTGGCAATAATCCTGCCTTCACTGTCATGATAAATGAACGCCCGAACGGTATCGCCTGCACGAATGTTTTCAGGCACAAAACGTTTGGGCAGTAAAATACCTTCTTTGCCATCGTCCAGATACACTCCGTTTTCTGTAAGACGGGCTACGGNNTGTCCTGCTGTAATCATAACCGTAAAAATAGGCTTAATTCTGATAGGCGAACAGCCGGGAGGATGAGCCACTCTCCGCAAGCAGATTTACCGTATCTTTGGAAAAACAGCATCATTGGATTTTCACGCATTCGGGTTTCACGAAAGCCTCATGGAGGGCATAGAAACCGCCGGTTACAAAACACCCACCCCTGTACAGGCTCAGGTTATTCCAGCCATCCTGGAAGGGAAAGACATCATCGCTTCGGCACAAACCGGTACCGGTAAAACGGCTGCCTTTTTGTTGCCCTTGCTTCATAAGTTTCTCACGGAACCTCACGATCATCACACCATCAACGCCCTGATTATTGTTCCCACCAGGGAATTGGCCATTCAGATTGAACAAAACCTTGAAGGGTTGTCTTATTACACCAATGTAAGTTCTATTGCCGTGTATGGAGGAGGAGATGGCAACGCCTTCATTCAGGAGAAAAAAGCCCTGAGCATGGGTGCGGATATTGTTATTTGTACACCGGGTAAAATGATGGCCCACCTCAAAATGGGGTATGTGAAACTGGATGGATTAAAATACCTGGTGCTTGATGAGGCAGACCGCATGCTGGATATGGGATTTTATGACGATATCCGTTTCATCATCCGCCATTTGCCCGCAGAAAAACAAAATCTTCTTTTCTCGGCCACCATGCCGCCACGCATACGCACACTGGCTAAAGAGATTCTGAAAAATCCGGTAGAAGTGAACATCTCTGTTTCCAAACCCAATGAAAAAATTGTGCAGGAAGCATTTGTGGTGTATGAAGCTCAGAAAATACCGTTGGTATTGCATCTGCTTCAGGCACGCACCTTTCAGTCGGTGTTGATTTTTTGCAGTAGTAAAATCAGTGTAAAGCAACTCACGCGCGAGATTAAACGCCGCGGTGTGCATGCCGGAGAAATTCACAGTGATCTGGAACAGGAACAACGGGAAGAGGTGTTGTCGCAATTCAGGAGCAACCGCCTGCCGGTGCTGATTGCCACGGATATCCTCAGCCGGGGTATTGATATAGATAATATCGGACTGGTCATCAATTTCGATGTGCCGCACGACGGGGAAGATTATGTACACCGGATCGGTCGTACAGCACGGGCAGCAGCTGACGGTACCGCCTACACGCTGATAGCCCCGCATGAACAACGCAAATTCGCAGCCATTGAAAAACTGATTGGTAAAGAAATTCTCAAAGGAACTGTACCGGAGTCGTTGGGCGAAACACCCTTATACCAGCCTGCATCCGCAAGTCGCGGCCAGGGTCGGGGCAGGAGCAGCGGCAGTTTTCATAAAAGCAATCGGTCATCCTCCGGAAGGAATCCGCGAAGCGGTAGGCCACAAGGGGGGAAAGAGGGGCATTCCCCGAAATCTTA
>DPFD01000256.1:0-1254 GCA_003534175.1 Chitinophagaceae bacterium | reverse complement strand
TGGAACTCCTTCCGGGAGTGGGAACTCAACGGGGAGATCTGCTGCAAAAAGAGTTAGGCATTTCCACTATTAGTGATTTACTGGAGCACTATCCCTTGCGACACATCAATCGTACTCAGGTGAACACGGTTCGTTCGCTCCAGCCCTCAATGGAGTACGCGCAGGTTTCCGGGGTTTTACTCAGTATGGAAGTAATGGGAGCGGGCAGGTCTAAACGACTGGTGGCTATGCTGCGGGATCAGACAGGGGTATTGGAACTGGTGTGGTTTCAGGGGATTCAATGGGTGCAAAAGGCGCTTAAACCCGGTGTGCAATACCTGTGCTTCGGGAAGTTGGGTTTTTTCAACGGAAAGCCTCAGATGGCTCATCCGGATATGGAGCTGGTGATTCCCGGTAAAACCACGGTTAAAAACTATCTGGAACCGATTTATCCTTCCACTGAAAAATTGAAAGCCCGTGGAGTAACATCCAAACTGATATCCTCCTGGGTCATGTGGATTCTGCAAAAACTGCATCAGCAGGATTTTCCCGAAAACCTTCCGGATTCATTGCTTAAAAAGTATAAACTGTTGCCGCGCCTCGAAGCCCTGAAGTGCATTCATTTCCCGGTGAATGAGCAGCAGTTTCAACAGGCACTGAGGCGATTGAAGTTTGAGGAACTGTTCTGGGCCCAACTGCGCATCCGCCTGGTGAGAATTACCCGAAAGAAAAATGCCAAAGGCTGGGTGTTTGATAAAGTGGGGGATGCTTTCAATACTTTCTACGAGCAGCATCTGCCGTTCAGTTTAACCAACGCTCAGAAAAGGGTAATCCGCGAAATCAGAAAAGATACGGCTTCCGGTATTCAGATGAACCGTTTATTGCAGGGAGATGTGGGCAGTGGTAAAACCATTGTGGCTTTGCTTTGTATGTTGATTGCGGCAGATAATGGTTTTCAAAGTGTGATGATGGCACCAACCGAAGTGCTTGCACAACAACATTTCTATACCTTGAATGCACTGTTGAAAGAAATGAATGTATCCGTTCGGCTGCTCACCGGTTCTACACCGGCGCGTGAACGAAAAGAAATTTTAGCGGGCTGTGCGGATGGAAGTGTAACCTTACTAGTAGGCACACACGCAGTTATTGAAGATAAGGTTCAGTTTCATAACCTGGGTTTTGCAGTGGTGGATGAACAGCATAAATTCGGCGTAGCCCAGCGAGCCCGTTTATGGGCGAAAAACACCATACCGCCGCATGTACTGATTATGACGG
>DPFD01000140.1 GCA_003534175.1 Chitinophagaceae bacterium | reverse complement strand
ATTCACCTCGCACACTCCCCTGCTCACTGTTCCATGTTCACTCAGCGTTTTATTCAACTGATAACCGATGATGGAAGCCGTAGAATCGTTGCAGGATTTTGTTAGAAAAGTAAATGCTTTTTCAAACGCGTCGCGACCATAAAAGTCATCGGCATTAATTACAGCAAAAGGCGTGGTTACTGCATCTTTCGCACACAACACCGCATGGGCTGTTCCCCAGGGCTTGGTTCTGTCAGCCGGCACACCTCCCTCTACAAAAGCATCCATTTCCTGATACACATACTCCACCTCAATTTTTCCGGATAACTTTGTGTTGAAATTGGCTTCAAATGGTGCGGCAAAATCTTTCCGAATAATGAAAACAACTTTGCCAAAACCGGCACGGATGGCATCATAAATGGAATAATCCATTATGGTTTCACCGGAAGGACCAAAACCTTCGGTTTGTTTCATACTTCCGTAGCGGCTAGCCATGCCCGCGGCCAAAATCACTAATGTAGGCTTCATATTTTTTATCCTTTCAAATGTGAAGCGCAAAAATAAGGAAGTCGGCCCGTATGTTTTTAAACATTTCAAAACCAGTAATATGTACACCCCTTGACACACATAGAGCGGGTGCTGATGAGGTAAAGCTATGGATGGCCCGGTTTGATCTGTTGCATCCGTTGGTTTCGGGAAACAAATGGTATAAATTATATTATTTTCTGAAGGAGGCGGCCACACTGAATGCAACCACCATTGTAACGTATGGCGGTGCCTATTCCAACCACTTACTGGCAACGGCAGCGGCCTGTCATACATTAAACCTGAAATGCAAAGGCATTGTGCGTGGTGAAGCACCGGAAATACTTTCACCTACCCTACACATTTGTATGCAGAAAGGAATGGAACTGGAATTTGTATCCAGAGAATCGTTTCTGACTATGAAGTACCGGACAGGATTGCATGCAGACGAATACCATATTCCCGAAGGCGGATATCATGCGCTCGGTACACAAGGTGCGGCACTCATGTACAACGCGGTAAAACACCTGCAACCCACGCATATTGTTACAGCGGTTGGCACTGCTACTACTTTTGCCGGGATTGTATCGGTTGCCGATGCCCGTGTGGTAGCCGTACCTGTACTTAAAAACATGACCGACATTCCCGACCGGCTGAAGCAATTAGAGGTAATTGCAAAACCGAACGATTATGTAATATGGGATGAATATCACTTTGGTGGATATGCAAAAACAACACCTGCGTTATTTGAATTCATGGAGCAGATGAATGCGCAGTATCAAATTCCGTTGGATAAAGTGTACACGGCCAAAATGATGTACGCCGTTCGTGATCGTATGCAACAGGGATACTTTCCTCCGGGAAGCCGCGTGGTTTGTTTACATACGGGCGGACTGCACGGCAATTTAGCCCTCGGCCAAAAGGTGTAAGCAGGATACTTATCTTTGTTGTGCGCTACTATGAAAAAACTGTCATTTATTTTGTTTCTGTTTTTTTCCACCTTCGTACAGGCTCAGGATACTCTGCCTCGTTTTTCTGTGTTGCAATCCGGGAGCAGCATTTTAATCAGCTGGAAAAATAATTACACCCAACAAATTGAAAACATCAGCATACAGCGTTCGTACGACAGTCTGAAGCATTTCAGCACCATTGGCAATGTATTGAATCCGTTAGCCTTAGAAAACGGTTACACAGATTATAATCCACCATATATCAGGATGTATTATCGGGTATTTATAACCTTTTCAGACGGAACCTATATTATAACCACACCCCAGAAGCCCGTTCAACTACCTCCTCCCCCGGAACCTGAACCCGAAGTTCCGGTTATTGCTCCGAAAGAACCGGAGAAAGTTGTGGAGCGCGACAGTGCAACAGCCGTAATACCTGAAGAAACCAGCGAGCCTGATATATACCGGCCTAAAAAGCGTGAGCCTTGGCGGGTAGATCCATTGGAGACAGAAAAAAAAGGTATCACTCCGGGATTAAAAGAAAAAGAAGGGGAAGTAATAACGTATCCGAGTAAACGCATTTTCTCTTCAGGCAATGAACAGGTAGTGATTGTATTGCCGGATGCCATGATCAAACATTACACGGCCCGTTTTTTTAATGCGGAGGGCACGATGATATTTGAATTAAAAAATCTGAGAGAAAACTACCTCATTATTGAAAAGGTGTACTTCGGGAAATCGGGCTGGTATACTTTTGAAATTTATGACCGGGGTAAACTGATTGAGAAAAACAAACTGTTTATACCTCAGGATAAGAAGAAACAGAGTGTTTTAAAGAGCCGGCCGTAAAGTGTTTATTGATACTTCGAACACTTCTTCAAAATGATGCAACAATAGTTTTTTTACTTTTTCATAATCTACCCGTTCACCAACTTCTTTTTCAATAGAAGTAACCTGCTTGTTTTGAATACCACAAGGGATGATGTGGTTGAAGTAGTTAAGATCGGTGTTCACATTCAATGCAAAACCGTGCATGGTAACCCAGCGGCTGCAGCGTACACCGATTGCACAAATTTTTCTCTCCCGGCCCTTGAGTTCAGGATCAATCCAAACCCCGGTTTCACCGGAACTCCTGCTGCCTTTTAAACCGAATTCAGCAATGGTTCTGATGATCACTTCTTCGAGATTGCGCAAATAGCGGCCAATATCGGTATACATTTTTTCCAGATCCAGGATGGGATAACCCACCACCTGCTGCAAACCATGAAAGGTGATATCGCCTCCGCGGTTGGTATGGTGGAACTCAATGCCGCGTGATTTCAGTTCGGCTTCGCTCAACAGTACATGATTGATATCGCCACTCTTTCCTAATGTATACACGGGAGGATGTTCGCAAATCAGGAAATAATGCTTTGTAGGCACTTGTAGAGCATCGTAGGGCTGCATGCTGGTACGGGCTTCGGTTTTTAGCTGCACATTGCGCTGCAACAGCTTTTCCTGATAATCCCATGCTTCACGGTATGGTATTAAGCCCATGTCCTGAAAAATCACTTCCTGCATCCGCCTGAATGTTTTAATTTGCAAAATTAACGCTGTTTGCTTAAACATTGCAGATGAATAACGAATTGGAGGATGAACTTCCGGAATCGGAAACATGGTATGAAAAATTATCATTGGTAATTGATAAAGGTCAGGAGCCTTTACGGATTGATAAATTCCTGATGGCCAGGGTTGAAGGGGCTACCCGGAATAAAATTCAGCAGGGCATTGAAAATGAAATGGTGCTGGTAAATGATCAGCCAGTAAAAAGCAATTACAAAGTAAAACCGGGAGATCGCATTGTGATTTTTGATGCCCGACACCCGGAAAGTAGCCACATCGTTCCTCAACCCATTCCATTGGACATTGTATATGAAGATGCTTCTATACTTGTAATCAATAAACCTGTAGGATTGGTGGTGCATCCCGGCAGCGGCAACCCCGACCAAACATTATTGAATGCAGTAGCCTGGCATTTACAGCAACAAAACCCTGCCCTGGATGATCAGTCGTTACCACGGTATGGCATGGTACACCGGATAGATAAGAATACCAGTGGGCTCCTGGTACTGGCAAAAACTACGAAAGCCATGAGTCATCTGGCCAAACAGTTCTTCGACCATACCGTTCATCGCCGGTATTTAGCTTTGGTTTGG
>DPFD01000264.1 GCA_003534175.1 Chitinophagaceae bacterium | reverse complement strand
CAGGCTGAAAAAAATATCCTGAGTATAAATTATTCTTCGCAAATGCGTTTCAGCATTTCAAGGGCTTTCGGATACTTATCATTCATATAATCTACAAATTCATCTGTTGAATCCAGATGAACAGTTACGGTAGTTAATCCATGTTCTTCTTTAAAAACATATTGTTCAATGCCACCGGCCCATTNNTTTATCCACCTCAGGACCTTCGGTAATTTCCTCACCTGATTTATACAAGCCGTAATGCCTGATAGAAACCATTTCGCCCGGTATCATTTCAGCAATTTCTGACACCATCCCACCCTGCTCGCCGAATTCATCAGATCCAAGAAAAAACATTTTGCTTCCTTGTGTCCACTGACCATTGTAGGTAGATGTTGGATTAAAAATGGCAGTCCAGGCTTNNAGGCTTCGTATGTTTTTTTATGGGTTATACCTAACATAACATCATACACTTTTTGTTTGGATGCCCGGATAGAAATGGAAAATTCTAATCTTTTCATACATACAGAGTTTATGGGAGTTAAATAATACTGCTGATAGTTGGATTGCTAAGTTAAGAAAAACAGGAGGCATTCAGGGACTGATTCGTTGATCAGGCCGGAAGGAAATAATACAATAAGCCGCATCCTTTTGGTAGTGAAGAATGCTAATCTATAGTACAGTAACTGAAGCTATTGTTTTCTCAATCCCGGAAACTAACGTTACAGATATATAGTATACGGCACAAATGGCTTATCCATCTACAAACACCCCGTTAATCATAACGCGTTCGATATGATTGCTGCCAAAGCTGTAGGGCAGGAAAGTGTAGGACGGAATAGGTTTGGTTATGATGAGATTGGCCTTTTTACCCTCAGTGATGCTTCCAACCTGCATACCGGCTTCCAGTGCGAAGGCTCCGTTGAGGGTGGATGCGTTGATGACTTCCTCCGGCAACATCTTCATCTGTATACAACTCAAACTATTGACAAAATTCATATTGCCACTGGGCGATGAACCCGGATTATAATCAGATGCCAGCGCCACCACGGCTCCCGCATCAATGATGGCACGGGCAGGCTGCATGGGCATCCTCAGAAAAAACGCAGCCGTAGGCAGCAGGGTGGATATGCCATCCCATTTACCCAGGAGGGCAATGTCATTTTCCGTCAAGGTTTCCAGATGATCTACCGATACCGCCTCATTTGCAATGGCCGTTTCAATGCCGCCAATGCTGGTTAACTGATTCACATGCAACCGGGGCTTTAATCCTACAGCCTTGCCAGCTTTACATATCCGGTCGGTTTGCTCCGGAGTAAAAAATCCCGTCTCACAAAAAACATCAATATAATCTGCCAGTTTTTCACCCGCCACGGCGGGCAACATCTGATTCAGTAATATATCCATATAGGCTTCCGTATTTTCTTTGTACTCAGCAGGAATGGTGTGAGCGCCTAAAAAAGTAGACTTAATTATCATTCCGGAATCCTGTTTCAAACGCCGGATCACACGCAGCATTTTTAATTCGCCTTCTAACGTTAATCCGTAACCGCTTTTTATTTCCAACGCGCCTGTTCCCAACCGTTGTACTTCCAGTAAACGCCGGTAAGACTGGCGGTATAACTCATCTTCAGAGGTTTCATTTAATCTGCGGGCTGAATTTAAAATTCCACCACCCCGTGCTGCTATTTCTACATAACTCAACCCTTTAATTTTGTCTACAAATTCATTCTCCCTGCTTCCTGCAAACACAATATGTGTGTGGCTGTCGCACCAGCACGGCAGTACAATCTGTCCGGATAAATCAATCACCGTTTCTGGCTGAACCGGCACTTTCCAGTCGAGATCAGTCATGCTCCCATAGGTTAGAATCGTATCATCCTCCACCATTAAAAATGCTCTTTCAATCACCGGCAACACCGCCAGTTCCTTTCCACGCAACGGAGCACTTTCTTCCCTTACGTTCACCAACTGAGCAATATTTGTAAATAAAATAGTCACGGTATGTTGTTTAGATGTTGTTGAATACTTCGGTGGCAAAGGTTTCCAGTGTAGGATCTCTGGCCCCCATCAGCAGCAGGATATCTCCCGGTTGTAAATGATTTCGTACCGCGGCTGCAAACTGATTGCGGTCTTCCACAAAGGTTGCCTTTTTATGTTGAGCCTGTATGCCATGAATTAAATCTGCCGCGGAAATATCTTTCACTGCAGTTCCTCCTGCATAATAAATTTCACTCATCCAAATTTCATCTTCCTCCCGCAATGCGGCACTGATCTCTGCAATAAAATCATCTTTCAGAAACCGTGTGGGCCCGTATCCATGAGGCTGAAACCAGGCAATTACTTTTTTACCGATACCCTGACAGGCCCGTATACTCGAAGCGCACTTCACCGGATTGTGCGCAAAGTCATCCACTACGGTGATGCCATTTTTAACCCCAATGAGTTGATGGCGCCGGTAAATGCCTTCATACGCTTGAATGCCCTCAACTGTTTCTTCCAAACTCAATCCTGTTGCCATGGCACAGGCTACGGCCGCCAGCGCATTTTCCATATTGTGCCTGCCCGGTGCATGTAATGTAAAGGGCACCTGCTGAATGTTGAATGTAATCTCCCAGCCTGATGCTTTGAAATCTGTTGCCTGCAAAGGTGCCGGAGTATCATCCACAGAAAAATCAAACCGGGAACCCGACGATAATTCGGCAGCCATAGCGTTGCTTCTGTTCACAATGAACTCCTGTTTTGTATTTGCCTTGAAAATGGTAAACAGTTCTTTCAATTCATGCAACTCCTGATGGTCTTTATCTACATTCAACAGCAAACCAATCTCCGGTTGATATTGCACAATTGAGCCATCGCTTTCATCGGCTTCAATAATCAGCCATCCTTCAGGATTACCGGCTTCGGCATTTCCGATTTTTCCCTGCCGGATGAAGGATACCAGTCCGGCCCCACTGATAATGCCCGGGTTTCTGCCCGCCGCAGATAAAATACTGTACAACATTCCGCTGGTGGTGCTTTTACCGGAGGTGCCGCCCACCGCGATGGTTTTTCTGGTTCGGGTAATCATGGCCAGCAACTCACTCCGGCGCAGAATAGGAATTCCGCGCTGCATTGCCAGCTGCACTTCAACCACGGTAGGTTCAATGGCGGTGGATACCACTACGGCATCTATCTGCGCTTTCATACCCGATCCATCCTGTGGATGGCAACGAATACCGGCTGCTTCCAGTTGCAGCTGAATGGGCAGGTTGCTGCCCGCCGTAAAAAAGCGATCGCTGCCACTCACCCGCTTACCGGTAGCCGCAAGGTATTGTGCAATGGCGCTCATGCCTGAGCCTGCTACGCCAATGAAATAAAAATGTTGAAGGGAATCTAAAGGAACCATAGGGTAAAAATACAGCAATTACCGCAAGCTGAATAAAACGCATAAACCGAAAGTGTAATGAAATATTATCCCTTCGTTTGTATTCAACATGCAGAGATATATTATTGTTCCAGTTTCGCAAGCTCTTTCACAAACTCGTATTGTAAATCTTCATGCATTTTCTGTATGGTGTTTTCAGTGTAGGTACGCTGACTCACATACATATTTCTAATGGTGGTGCTGCGGTTTTGATGCAACCCACGTTCATGCATTTTCATGCAAAAGTGCAACCGCAACCGGGCTTCCGTTTCAGGCTCTCCACTGTACCGGATGTGCTTCAGCATGTGTTTGATAATTTTTCGCAGTTGCTTGCGGATGATATATCCTGACGCATGGCGAATTTCCAGAAACTGTTCATCCATTTCACGAATCGCTTCCTCCACAAAGGCTGCCTCGTTATTACTTTCAAACAGCAAATAGGTAAGCAACTCTTTATTCTCCGCTTTAAAGCGTGCCAGCCTGAGTAACATTTGTTGCAGTGTTTCCGCACTCAGCGTACTCAGTTCATCTTTTATGGTTTTCAGTGTGGCGGCTTTCATACAAAAAATCAACAGGGTTAATGGTTTTTTATTAGCTTTAATCAAATGTAAACCTTTCCTGCTGCGAATGAAAAAGAACCTGCCTTCCCCCCTCACTATTTTACTCTTTGTGGTTATACTCGCGGCACTGGCTACCTGGCTTATCCCTGCCGGAAAGTATGACACCCTCACCTATGATTCGGAACAACAGGTATTCGTAGTGCAGAAAAGTGAGTCGACAGTTACATTGCCCTATGCACAATCTACACTGGATAGCCTGGGTATCCGTATTCCGCTTACAAATTTTTCATCCGGACAAATCCGTAAACCGGTGTCCGTTCCCGGTAGTTACGTTCAGCTCGAGCGCAACAGCCAGTCGTTCATCGATATCCTTCAGGCACCTTTAAAAGGGGTGATAGATTCTGTGGATGTGGTATTGTTTATCCTGGTGATTGGAGGTTTCATTCATCTGTTCAACGAGTCGGGGGCATTGGTCAGCGGACTAACCGCTTTATCGCTGCGTATGAAAGGGAAGGAATCCTGGCTCATCATTATCCTCACCTTTTTGTTTTCATTTGCAGGAGCGTCGTATGGCATGGCTGAAGAGGGCCTCGTATTTTATGCTGTAATGGTGCCCTTGTTCTTAAGAGCCGGATACGATTTACTGGTACCCGTTGCCGTTATCTTTGGCGGCACACAACTGGGCACGCTTTCCTCCTTTACCAATCCCTTTTCAACCATCATCGCCTCGAATGCAGCCGGCATCAACTGGACCGACGGACTCGTTCAGCGATTGATTCTGTTTGCGGTTACCACTGCCGTAACCATCATTTACATTGTACGGTATGCTCAAAAAGTAAAAAGAAATCCTGAAGCATCGATTGTATATCAAACGGACGGATTAAAACCATCGATAACAGAATCCACAGCCACGGATGATCATACCGGCAGCATAGGCAGAAAAAACACCCTGCTTTTGTTGGTGTTTCTGGCCACATTCTTAACCATGATAGGCGGTGTAATCTGGCTGCACTGGTGGTTGCTGGAAATGTCTACCCTCTTCCTTTCCGCCTCCATCCTGGTAGCGTTCATACAGCGCATCTCCGAAAAAAAATTCATTCACACTTTTGTACAAGGTGCCGAAAGCATGTTGGCGGTTGCACTCATTGTAGGCACGGCACGGGGTGTTTCCATTGTACTCAGTGACGGAAATATTGCCGACACCATCATCTACAATGCCACACAGGCAACGGCTGGTTTACCACCGGTATTATTCATCATATCGCTGCTGCTGGTATTTATTGTGTTTACGCTGTTCATTGCTTCCTCCTCCGGAATGGCAGTACTCACTATGCCCATCATGGGATCCATGGCCACGCTGATGGATATCCCGGGCCGCGAAATTGTAAACGCGTATTTATATGGCATGGGCATCATGGGCTTCCTCACACCCACCGGGCTTATCCTACCTTCGCTGGCACTCGTAAACGTTAGTTTAAAAGCCTGGATCAAATTCATCACCCCCTTGTTGCTGATTCTGCTAGGCATCTGCATCATCAGTTTAATCATCGGCATCTATCTGTAATTTTTTTGGGGGGCTGTCAGCTCCTGATCTTTTATCAGCATGTGTTCCGGCTATCCGTTCGGAGGACCTCACTGCTATCCGGCAGCCCGTGAGCAATAGTACATGATTCAGCGAGAGAGGTTTAGTGTATGCACCGGCAATGCGTTTACTAATGAGCTTTTATTAAAAAATCAAGAATAGGAATGCGGCGACTGACGAAACGTTAGAGAGAATGTTACATGTAAAGGTATCGG
>DPFD01000280.1 GCA_003534175.1 Chitinophagaceae bacterium | reverse complement strand
CCTGCTCGGTGATATCTGTTTCTTCCGAATCATTGTCGGCAGACTGTTCCAGCCACTCCTCTGTACGCGCAGGCAATTCCTGTGCAACAATAGATACAGGCCAGAATAAACAAAGGAAACAGAGGTGCTTCATGGCTTCATCACTTTACTGATTCCCACACCGGGCGTGAATCCCAGAAACGGATGATAACTAACGTTTAGGTCTACACGTAATTTACCTTTGGTATATCCCGCCCCGCCTGAAGCACTACCGTTGCCCGATGAGTATCCGGCCCATGCGTGAAAAGCATCCATAAAACTGTAATGCATTACCGATTGCAGGAAGGCGGATTGCAGTTTGTTGCGGATCATCTCCACACCGATATAACAATCATCCGACACCTGATATCCTCCACCCATACGATAAACCGGTGTGGAACGGGATTGTTTTCCCATCGCAAACATCCCCTCCTGGCTTACCTGAAAACCAATGATGAACTCTTTACTCACTTCATACTGTAAGGCGATATCGGCACCCATTCGGGAATTGTTTTCGTAACCGGATATCCGCTGTCCGGCGTAGTGAAACTGTATGCCTGCATGTGTTTTACCCAGGCTTCTGGCATAGGCTATGCCCAACCCCTGTGTATGAAATGCCGCGCTGCCGGAGTAAAAAACACTTCCACCGAACACGCCTTTTCGGGTAGGCACTATAGCGGCGGCCGTATACATTCCCAACTCACGCAACCCATAGCGCTGCTCACCATAAACACCCGCCACGGGCTGTGTTATCCTGGCCATGGCAGCCTGATTGGCGGTAAACGATAATGCGGGGATGTGCTGACGGTAACTCAGTGTGCTGTAGGCAGGTTGTACAAAAAAAGTCTGGCTGGTTTGGCCAAACGCCTGTACAGCCATTAAGCTGATAGCAAGTAAAAACGTTTTCATGGGCGGTATTTGATCTTGAAATTAAAAGGATATACATGCAGAAATATCGCTATACCCCGATTGTCACCATACTTTGGNNCCATGCAATTACTGGATGGAAAAGTGGCCTCAGCGGCACTCAGAGAAACGCTGAAACAAAAGGTAGCCGGGCATGTAGCTCAGGGGATGCGTCCGCCGCACCTGGTAGCGATTTTAGTTGGAAATGACGGCGCTTCCGAAACCTATGTGGCCAGTAAAATCAGGAACTGCAGCGAAACCGGTTTTAAAAGTTCGCTGATCCGCTTCCCAGCTGATGTAGATGAACAAACACTGGTGGATGCCATCCTGCACCACAACCAACACCCGGAAACCGATGGCATTCTGGTACAATTACCCCTGCCGGCCCACCTGAATACCCACCGCGTGATTGAAACCATTTCGCCTGAAAAAGACGTAGACGGATTTCATCCAGTGAATGCAGGAAAAATGATGCTGGGGGAAGGCGGTTTCGTTTCTGCCACACCGTTAGGTATAATGCATTTACTGCAACATTTTAAAATTGAAACGTCTGGAAAACATGCTGTGGTTATTGGCAGAAGTAATATTGTAGGCAGACCGATGAGTGTACTGTTAAGTGCGAATGCCAACCCGGGCAATTGCACAGTAACGTTAACGCATAGCCGAACAAAAGACCTTCCCTCATTTACCCGCAATGCCGACATTATAGTTGCCGCTCTGGGCATACCGGGATTCCTAAAAAAGGATATGGTGAAACCCGGCACTGTGGTGATTGATGTAGGCATCACACGCATCCCCGATGAAACAAAAAAATCCGGGTTCCGGTTGCAGGGCGATGTAGACTTTGATGCCGTGGCGCCCCTTTGTTCTTACATTACACCGGTACCGGGAGGGGTTGGACTCATGACCATTGGCGCACTCTTACAAAATACATATCAGGCTTATTTAAATCATACTTCTTAATGGAAAACCCGGGCACACATAAGCTTCCGGTGATGGAACAGTTTTACACCCTGCAGGGCGAAGGCATGCATCAGGGAAGAGCGGCCTATTTCATTCGGCTGGGCGGCTGTGATGTAGGATGTGTGTGGTGCGATGTGAAAGAAAGCTGGGACGCCTCCAAACATCCTTTGGTATCTGTTGAATCATTGGTACAGGAAGTAAAAAAATCAGGTGCACCCCTGGCCGTAATCACCGGCGGCGAACCTCTGATGCACAACCTGGATGTACTCACTCAACAGTTGCAGGCTGCCGGTATTGCCACCCACATTGAAACGTCAGGCGCCCACCCGCTCTCGGGCCAATGGAACTGGATTTGCGTTTCACCCAAAAAGTTTAAAGCCCCGCTCCCCGAGGTGCTTCGGGCTGCTAATGAGTTGAAAGTGGTAATCTATCACCCCTCTGATTTTGAATGGGCCGAACAGCACGCCGCATCCGTATCTTCGGATTGTAGAAAATACCTGCAGCCTGAATGGAGCAAAAGAGATAGAGTAACGCCGCTGATGGTAGAGTATATCAAGCAACATCCGGAATGGACACTTTGCCTGCAAATACACAAGTACATCAACGTACCCTGACGCTTCTCTATTTTAACAGCGGCAACCCGTACATATCCCGATTTCTGTATTATCTTGTTTCTTTAATTCCGTTTCATGAAGTATATCCGATTCCTGTTACTGACCACCCTGTACGTAATGGCGCTCCCCTGCAGTGAGGGGTTTACACAGAAGTACAATCCAGAAAAAATCAACAAAAAAGCACGTGCCCTCAACGAACGAGCCTATGAAGAAGCCATTGACGGCAGGTATTCCAATGCATTGAATTTTTTGGAACAGGCGTTAAAAATTGAACCGGGGTATGTAGATGTTTACCTCACACGGGCAGGCATTCATGCCAACATGAGAAATTATACTGCTTCCATTCAGGATTTTAAGAAAGCATTTGAACTGGATGCAGTATATGCTGAAGAATTTCGTTTACCCTATTCCATTTCACTGGCAGGAAACGGACAATTCGAAGAAGCCCACCAGCAAATAAACCTGTTTTTACAAATCCCTTCGCTCAATGTACAAAGTATAAAAGCCGGCAACTACCGGAAAGGCACATACGAATTTGCATTGGGATGGGAAAAAAAGTATGGTAGCGAAATCCTTCCCGGCAAACCGGTACACCTGTCTGAAAGTGTTAACAGTAAAGATTCAGAATACTTCCCTTCCTTAACCATCGACGGTAAAACAATGGTATTTACCCGAAGGCTCAATCAGTATGATGAAGATTTTTTTTACAGTGAATATAAAAACGGGGCCTGGCAAACAGCCAAACCCCTCGAAGGAAAAGTGAATACTAATTTAAATGAAGGTGCCCAGAACATTGCGCAGGATGGTACCCTGCTGGTATTCACCGGATGCAATTACCCAGAAGGAGCAGGCAGCTGCGATCTGTATATTTCATACCTTAGAAAAGATGGCTCGTGGAGCGAGGCCGAAAACCTGAATATCAATACCGAAGGTTGGGAATCCACTCCGTCGCTTTCTCCTGATAAAAGTGCACTGTATTTTTCCAGCAACAACCCGGGCGGTTATGGCGGAAAAGATATCTGGGTAACCAGAAAACTTCCGGGCGGCAAATGGAGCAAACCCGAAAACCTGGGTCCAACCATCAACACCCCCGGCGATGAAAGTTGTCCTTTTATGCATGCCGACAATGAAACACTGTATTTTAACAGTACCGGGCATCCGGGTTATGGCAGCACCGATTTATTCCTTTCCAGAAAAACAGCAGATGGCTGGGGCGAACCCATCAATCTGGGATACCCGCTGAATACTATTGACGATGAAGGCTCACTGGTGGTGGCCTCCGATGGAGTGACCGCCTATTTTTCCAGCGACCGGGGCGAAACCATCGGCGGACTCGATTTGTTTTCATTTCAATTACCCGCAGCAGTTCAGGCTACCCCTACCCGTTGGGTTCGCGGAAAAGTATATGATGCCAAAACCAAGGAAGGATTACCTTCTGCGGTTGAGCTCACCAACCTTTCGAATGGCGAGCTGGCTTTCAAACTTCAAACCGATGAAGACGGGAACTACCTCGCCACCCTGCCACAGGGAAAAGAATATGCCTTTAATGTATCCAGAAAAGGATACCTGTTTTTTTCTGAACATTATGCCCTCAATCAACACACGCCTGATTCAGGACTCACCGTGAATATTGCATTGCAACCGCTGGAAACCGGCGCTTCCGTTATCCTGAATAATATCTTCTACGACGTAAATGCCACTTCACTCAAAGAAGCATCCATGCAGGAACTGAATAAACTTGTTCAACTGATGACGGAGAATCCGACATTGCAAATCAGGATTGAGGGGCACACAGACAATACAGGCTCTCCCGCCGACAATCTGCGCCTCAGCACCCAACGGGCGCAAACCGTTGTGGATTACCTCATCACAAAAGGAATAGAAAAAAACAGGCTGCATGCCAAAGGATTCGGCGAAACCAAACCTGTTGATTCCAACAACACCGAAGCAGGAAAATCACGCAACCGGCGGACTGAATTACACATCCACCGGTATACACCGTAGTGTATCATTGCACATGACCGATTCACTGATGTATTCCATCGCACTTACCCTCGTGCCGGGTGTTGGCGCGGTGCAGGCCCGCAACCTGATAACTGCGTTTAATGATCCCCGTTATATCTTTAAAGCAAGTATATCAAAACTGGAAAAAATTGAAGGGATCGGACCGGTGAGAGCACGCAGTATTAAATCTTTTGATGAATTTAAGCGCGCTGAAGATGAATTGCTATTCATCGAAAAACACGGAATACATTTATTACAGATTACCGACGAGGCATATCCGAAAAAATTACTGCACTGCGATGACGCCCCGCTGATTTTGTACTACAAAGGCAATGCCAGCCTGAATGCAGATAAAGCCGTAGCGGTGATTGGTACACGGCATAACACTCCTTACGGACGACAGGTATGCGAATCGTTTATTGCAGGACTTCCGGAAGATGTACTGGTAGTGAGCGGACTGGCACACGGCATCGACAGCATCGCCCATCAATCTGCCCTGAAACTGAAATTGCACACCGTGGGTGTACTGGGGCACGGGCTCGACAGAATCTACCCGGGTCAGAATCGAACATTGGCAAAACGCATGCTGGATCAGGGCGGCCTGCTCACCGATTTCATTTCAAACACCAAGCCTGACAAAGAAAATTTCCCTAAAAGAAACCGCATCGTGGCCGGCGTGTGCGATGCTACCGTAGTGATTGAATCAGGCATTTCCGGTGGCTCCATCATTACTGCTGCCTTAGCCAATAGTTACAACCGGGACGTATTCGCCTTTCCCGGCAGGATACACGATCTCTTCAGCGAAGGATGCAATGAACTGATAAGAACCCAAAAGGCCGTTTTAATTCGCGACACACAGGATTTTCTGGACTGGATGAACTGGAACGCCCCTCAAGCCGCCCAACCGGTGCAACGAAGCC
>DPFD01000037.1:3702-3976 GCA_003534175.1 Chitinophagaceae bacterium | reverse complement strand
GGTTAATCCATCATAATATCCGGATGTAACCAGTTTTACAAAATTCGCCACGGTTTTGGGGGCGTCGGTATCGTACAGTTCAAATTTCATCACGCCCTTGCGCGTGTGTAGTTCACCGGTAGTAGGTGTGCTCATGTAAAATGCGGTTATACTGTTTTAGATTGTTCAATGGTTTCACGGATAAGATCCGCATCTGCCTGACGTTTGCCCAGGCGTTTTTCTTTTTCTTTCTTCAGATTGAGGTGCAGTACATCCACACATGCATTGGCAGCCG
>DPFD01000037.1:219-3636 GCA_003534175.1 Chitinophagaceae bacterium | reverse complement strand
AGTAAAAGATAACCTAACGTTTGCACGAATGATGTTGTCACTCTTCAACTGGCCCACTTTTTCTTTGATGAAAGCTTCCAGACTTTCACCAGCCTGAAAACCGAGTGATTGAATGATTACGTCCATAGTTTTAATAGTTTAGTTTTTAATAAGTATCAAATTTCGATAAAATAAAGCGGAAAGAAATGCTAAAAATGTTGATATACATCAACCGGATTACTGATTCCTGCAATCATTTCCGCTCTTAAATAAACGTTNNTTTGTCCGTAGGGGAATATTGTTACAACCCGCCTGAAACGGGATAGACAGATTCAGGCTTTTTCGCGTAACTTCTCGATTCCCAAAACCATTTTAACACGCAGAATACACTAATAATCCATACAGAAGCATATCCGGAAGTCTTTCCATCTTTCAATAAAAAAGAAGCCCCCACTCCACACACAATTACAGCAATGTGTCTGAAAATCTGACGGTTATCGAATAGAACGGGATAATCTTTCACCGAGGAAATAAGGTAATATCCGTTTTGTACAAAGTGCTTCACCAGTATGGCACCCTGAGAAACCAACACAAGCAACAATGCCATATTAAACATGCTGTTTTTCAACAAAATTATATTAAGCAGATGGCTTTTATTTTCTCCTGAGTTTGATATAGAGCCAATAAACACAATGATGAAGACGGAGTAAAACACGAAAATGAATATCCTGCCTAACAGGTATCGAAACCCCTCCCACCAGTTGATGTGCAATGTTGGATGATTGGCGGCCTGAAGTGCCGTGAGTTCCTGACTAAACAACACACGAAAGGTATTGAACACTGCTACTATCAGCGTTTCCATCCAAAATAACCAGAACATCTCAAAAGGCGACCAGTTGAAAAAAGCTACGCCCACAATGGGAAACAGGTTGAAAATAAGTAACAGATAAAAAGACAGTGGTTGGTTCATATCGTATACCCGATCACAATAAAATGAATGGAGTTGAAAGGTATAACGCAAAAACCAACATCACAGTATGGTTAAAGTAGTACAATACTCCTGTTAATCTTTCCAGTACATTTTGCCATTTTCACCCGACAAGCCAATCATTTTCCCATCCGGAGTTTCATGTTGAAGCAGGGCGATGTTTTGATTTTTATCGAAGGGAATGAACACAAGCTTTTTGGGAGGATACTGAGTAAATGGCTCGCGTTTCACCGATGGGGCATTGATTTCAGCAGAATGAATGTATACACCATACCGGTTGTTTTTAACCAGCACATGAAATGGCACACCCACTTCTTTTCCGAATAACGGATAAATGGCATCGTAATTACAGGGAACCAGCCAGGTTCCATCATGCTCGATTATACCCCAACGATTCTGTTGCTGAACCACATAAATGGGTTTTCCATTTCTGGCAAAGAAATATACGCCAGGATCTGCAGCACCCAAATGATGGTACTGCGCAGGCAATATGGTAGAATCGTTAAAGTCCCTGATACCATACACCAGCATTCCCTTTGCATCTTTGGTACCGAATATAAATTCAAAACGGTTTAAGCTGCGGCTGCGGATGATCTGAATTGAGTCGTACACAAAAGGCTGGTCATGCAAACCGGATAACAACGCCTGCTTTCCCGGCAGGTTAAACACAACCGTGTTTCGATAGTGATAGGTTGTATCATTTCTGGTATAGGTTGGCAAATGCTCCCCGTAATGATCTATCCATTTAATGTGGTTACTGCCGGATGGTAAGGGCACAAACATTTTTGTTGTATTGGCGTCTCTGTTACCATAAGGNNTTGCCGTCTCTGTTACCATAAGGAGAAGTTGAAGCATGTGCAAACAAGGAATCTCCATTGAGTGAAAATCTAATCCAGCGGTTTTTGGAGGATGGGTTGTATCGATGTTCCGGTTCAGGAGCAGGTACAGTTAGATGATGGTCACTATCGGTGATTGAATACTCACGTACTTCAATTTCCGTGGAGCGTTCTGTTTTTTCTTCGGGCTTTTCATATACCTCCTGCAACTTCAGGGTGGATGGGTTGAGTAGATAATGTACTTCCTGTTTAAAACCACTTCGGTTGCTCAGGTAAACAGTAAATCCTACCGGTTCTTTATAGATGCGGTAATTGATACGATCGTATCCTTGATGCAACATACGTGACTCTTCCGGCTGCTTTTGATTATAATAATAACATCCCTTTTCTCCCTCCGGAGTTTTAACGTGAAACAGTGCCTCCACGTAAGGAAATTTTGATTGTTTATCGGGTTGCAGCAATGATATTACCTGAACATCTTCCGCCTGCAGATGGTCGGGTAACATGCGTTTACCCTCCAACGTAAAGTAAACTTTTCCTTTATCACCTGTATAGGCTTTAATCAACATGCCTTGCTGAAAGTATATATCGTAATACACCGGCGGTAGAATTTCTTTTGCATGAACCAAACCGAACTTACCGCTTTTCTTCACTTTATAATATCCGTTCGGCAATCGGGAACGCTCTTCAGATCCCCAAAGGATTTCGTCGTACACCGGTTTGATGATAATTTTGCCTTGCTGGTCAGATATCCCCCATTGATTTTTCACACGGTAGGGAATATGAATCTGCTGAGCCCGGATGCTCCCGCCTGCCCATGCCACACAGAGTATACAGAGGAGGATTCTAATATCTAAACGATGGAAAGATGAATGCATTACAGGTTAAGGTTATGGCGTGAGTTTATCAGGCTGAACAACCTCAGCTGATTAAAAATATATTGTAGGAATAATTACTTTATCAGGTTGAAAATTCGTTTCCAGCGCGGGCCATTCTCCCAGCTAAACCAAATCATGGAAGCTTTACCTACCACATGGTCTTCCGGTACAAAACCCCAATAGCGGCTGTCGAGTGAATTATGACGATTATCTCCCATCAGGAAATAATAATCCATTTTGAAGGTATAGGATGTTTCCGGTTTGCCATTGATGAAAACCTGTCCGTCTTTTACTTCAAGGGTATTGCCTTCATACACACGGATACATCTTTCATAACGTATCAGGTTATCCGCAGTAAGTTGAATGGTTTCATTTTTTGCCGGTATCCAAATCGGACCATAATTATCTGCTCCCCATTTCGCGGTGGTATCAAAATAAGGGAATAACTCACCGGAATGAAACACGGGGTCATTATAGCTTGCAATGTACGGACTCAACTTAAACTGCGCCGGCAGGCTGAGGGTTGCTGTTTCGGCATTGGTTATATTCACCAGATACACTCCATTATCTATTTGAGTGATATCTCCCTGCTCCGGGCGCAATGCCAATCCGTATGATTCCAGCATCTCTTCCGTGAGGTATGTATCCGGCGGAACCATCAGTCTGTAAAAACGTTCCACCTCAGGATGTGACGGCTGTGCGACACCGTTAGTATACACGATACCATCTTTTATGG